>NZ_JAMYMJ010000022.1:0-90935 GCF_040318435.1 Mesorhizobium sp. M1143
GGTCCGGGTGGGGGTGCGGCACCGGGCCCCCCCCCCGCGCGGGGGGGGGCCCCCCCCCCCGGGGGGGGGGGGGGGGGGGGGCGTGTGGGGGCGGGGGGGGGGTGGCTAGGCGGTCGGGGTGGGCGCCGCGGGGCGCCCCCCCCCCCCCCCCCCCCCCACCGGCGGCCCGACCTCCCCACAAGGGGGAGGTAGGGGGCTGGCGCTTTTCGCGACGGCTACGATTTCGACAGGATAGCTCATTTCGCCACCTGCCTCGCACCAGCCCCCGCCGCCGGTTCCACCGCCGAGATCTCGTGCGTCAGCGTGTTGCGGGTGACCTTCAGCCAGGCCCGGCAGCCACCGCCGTGATACCAGTTCTCAGCCATCACGCCGGCGACATTGTCGCGCAGATAGACGTAGTCGTAGACAGCATCCTCGCCGGCACCCGCCGCCGGCCGTACAGGCTTGGCATCGCCGAGATAGCTGAACTCGCCGAGTTCGCGTTCGCCGCAGAAAGGACAGGTGATACGCATCTTGTTCCGGCCGCCTCAATGCAGGTTCGGTTGGGCGCCTTGGCCCTTTTCGTCGATCATGGCGCCGCGCTGGAAGCGGTCGAGCCGAAACAGCGCCGCCTCCTTGTGCGTTTCGTCACGCGCCAGAAGATGGGCAAAGACGAAGCCCGATCCCGGCGTCGCCTTGAAGCCGCCATAGCACCAGCCGGCATTGAGGTAGAGCCCGTCGACCGGCGTCTTGTCGATGATCGGCGAGCCATCCATCGACATGTCCATGATGCCGCCCCACTGGCGCAGAAGCCGCACGCGGCCGATCATCGGGATCAGCGCCATGCCGCCCTCGCAGACATCTTCCATGACAGGCAGATTGCCGCGCTGGGCGTAGGAATTATAGCCGTCGATGTCGCCGCCGAAGACCAGCCCGCCCTTGTCGGACTGGCTGACATAGAAATGCCCGGCGCCGAAGGTCATGACGCCAGGAATGAGCGGCTTGATCGCCTCCGAGACGAAAGCTTGCAGCACATGGCTTTCGATCGGCAGGCGCATGCCCGCCATCGCTGCGACACGCGACGATGACCCGGCGACTGCCATGCCGACCTTGCCGGCGCCGATCTTGCCGCGCGACGTCTCGACGCCAGTCACCTTGCCGTTGCCGTCCCGGACAAAGCCGGTGACCTCGCAGTTCTGGATGATGTCGACGCCGAGTTCGCTCGCCGCATGGGCATAGCCCCAGACCACCGCGTCATGCCGCGCGGTGCCGCCGCGGCGCTGCAGGAGGCCGCCCTGCACGGGAAAGCGCGCATGGTCGAAATTCAGGAACGGCAGCATCTTCTTCAGCGCCGCCTGGTCGAGCAGTTCGGCATCGATGCCATTGATGCGCATGGTGTTGCCGCGCCGCGCATAAGCGTCGCGCTGCGCATCGGAATGATAGAGGTTGAGGACGCCGCGCTGGCTGACCATGGCGTTATAGTTGAGGTCCTGCTCCATCCGCTCCCAAAGCTTCATCGAAAGCTCGTAGAAGCCGGTATTGCCGGGCAGGCCGTAATTGGAACGGATGATGGTGGTGTTGCGGCCGGCATTGCCGGAGCCGATCCAGCCCTTTTCCAGCACGGCGACGTTTCTGATGCCGAACTCGCTGGCGAGGAACCAGGCGGTGGCGAGCCCATGGCCGCCGCCGCCGATGATCACCACATCGTAGTGGTCCTTGGGCGCCGCATCGCGCCAGGTGCGCTGCCAATTCTTGTGGCCGGAAAGGGCAGCACGGGCGAGCGAGAAGATCGAATATTTCATCAGGTCATTCCGAGGTCGCTCGCACAGCGGGGACGATTATATGTCCAGCGTGTGGTCGCGCTCCCATTGCGTGAAGTGCGAAGCATAGGAATTCCATTCCTGGTGCTTCAGCTTTAGATAAGCCGACGAGAATTCCTCACCCAGCGCCGCCTTGAGCGATTTGTCCTTGTCGTATTCGCGAAGCGCGTCGAGCAGATTGAGCGGCAGCTTCGGCGCGCCTTTCACCGTGTGGCCGTTCTGGTACATGTCGATGTCGTAGCGCTTGCCGGGATCGGCCTTGGAGCGGATGCCGTCGAGACCGGCGGCAATGATGACGGCCTGCAGCAGATAAGGGTTTGCGGCGCCGTCCGGCAACCGCAGCTCGAAGCGGCCGGGGCCGGGCACGCGCACCATGTGGGTGCGGTTGTTTCCGGTCCAGGTCACCGTGTTCGGAGCCCAGGTGGCGCCCGAAATGGTGCGCGGCGCGTTGATGCGTTTGTAGGAGTTCACCGTCGGGTTGGTGATGGCGGCCAGCGCCGAGGCATGTTTCATGATGCCGCCGAGGAAATTCTTGCCCTTGGCCGACAGGCCGAGCTCCATCGCATTATCGGCAAAGACGTTGACCTTGCCGGCCTTGTCCCACACCGAAATATGGGCGTGGCAGCCATTGCCGGTCAGGCCCTGGAAGGGCTTCGGCATGAAGGTCGCGCGCAGGCCGTGCTTTTCCGCTACCGACTTGACCATAAACTTGAAGAACGAGTGCTTGTCGGCGGTCGCCAGCACATCGTCGAAGGCCCAGTTCATCTCGAACTGGCCGTTGGCGTCTTCATGGTCATTCTGGTAGGGGCTCCAGCCCAGCGCCAGCATGTGGTCGCAAATCTCGGCGATGACATCGTAACGGCGCATCACCGCTTGCTGGTCGTAGCAAGGCTTCGATGCGGTGTCGTATTTGTCGGAGATGACACTGCCGTCTGGCGAGATCAGGAAGAACTCGGCCTCGACGCCGGTCTTGACATGCATGCCGTCGGTGGCGGCTTCCGCGATCAGCCGGCGCAGCGTGTTGCGCGGCGCCTGCTCGACCTCCTTGTCGTCCATGATGCAGTTGGCGGCGACCCAGGCGACATCGGGCTTCCACGGCAGCTGGATCACCGAATCCGGATCCGGCACCGCCAGCATATCAGGATGCGCCGGCGTGAGGTCGAGCCAAGTGGCGAAACCGGCGAAGCCGGCGCCGTCCTTCTGCATGTCGGCGATCGCCTGCGCCGGCACCAGCTTGGCGCGCTGGCCGCCGAACAGGTCGGTGTAGGAAATCATGAAATATTTGACGCCGTTCTCTTTGGCGAATGCGGCGAGATCGTTCCCCATTATAGTTCCTCGCTTATTTTGATGTGTTTTTTAGAAGCCGTTTTTCCCCGGTATCCAGTTGGTGCCGGCCAGCGGCACGCCAGCCATGGCGGCGGCTTCGATGGTGAGGGCTACGAGATCCTCGGGCTCGAGATTGTGCAGGCTGTTCTTGCCGCAGGCACGCGCAATGGTCTGCGCCTCCAGCGTTATCACCTTGAGGTAGTTCGCCAGCCGCCGTCCGGCGGCGATCGGATCGACCCGCTTCATCAGTTCGGGGTCCTGCGTGGTGATGCCCGCGGGGTCGCGACCCTCGTGCCAGTCGTCATAGGCGCCGGCGGTGGTGCCGAGCGCATTGTATTCGGCCTCCCAGCGCGGGTCGTTGTCGCCGAGCGCGACGAGCGCTGCCGTGCCGATCGACACCGCGTCGACGCCGAGCGCCAGCGCCTTGGCGACGTCGGCGCCATTGCGGATGCCGCCCGACACGATCAGCTGCACCTTGCGGTGCATGCCGAGATCCTGCAGCGCCTGCACCGCCGGCCTGATGCAGGCAAGCGTCGGCTGGCCGACATTTTCGATGAATACTTCCTGGGTGGCCGCCGTGCCGCCCTGCATGCCGTCGACGACGACGACATCGGCGCCGGCCTTCACCGCAAGTGCTGTGTCGTAATAGGGGCGGGCGCCGCCGACCTTGACGTAGATCGGCTTTTCCCAGTCGGTGATCTCGCGCAGCTCGAGGATCTTGATCTCGAGATCGTCCGGCCCGGTCCAGTCGGGATGGCGTGAGGCCGAGCGCTGGTCGATGCCCTTCGGCAGCGTGCGCATTTCGGCGACGCGGTCGGAAATCTTTTGTCCCAACAGCATGCCGCCGCCGCCGGGCTTGGCGCCCTGGCCGACAACGACTTCGATGGCGTCGGCACGGCGCAAATCCCTGGGGTTCATGCCGTAGCGTGACGGCAGGTACTGGTAGACCAGTTGCTTGGAATGGCCGCGCTCTTCCTCGGTCATGCCGCCGTCGCCCGTGGTGGTCGACGTGCCTGAGAGCGTAGCGCCACGGCCGAGCGCTTCCTTGGCCGGGCCGGACAGCGACCCGAAGCTCATGCCGGCAACGGTGATCGGGATTTTCAGCTCGATCGGCTTCTTGGCATAGCGCGAGCCCAGCACGACCGACGTGTCGCACCGCTCGCGATAGCCTTCCAGCGGATAGCGCGAGATCGAGGCGCCGAGGAACAAAAGGTCGTCGAAATGCGGCAGCTTGCGCTTGGCCCCGGCGCCCCTGATGTCATAGATGCCGGTCGCCGCGGCGCGGCGGATTTCGGAAAGCGTGTAGTCGTCGAAGGTCGCGGATTTGCGCGGCGTCGTCGGCGGGTTCTTGTAGGTCATGCTGCCTCAATACGCGTCGGCGTTGTCGATATTGAAATTGTAGAGCGTGCGCGCCGAGCCGTAGCGCTTGAATTCCGACGGCTTGACGCCGGTGACGCCGGCGCGGTCGAGCAGTCCCTGCAGCAGTTCGATATGCTCGGGCCGCATCTCCTTGGCGATGCAGTCGGCGCCCAGGCTTTCGACCTTGCCGCGCACGAACAGCCGCGCTTCGTAGATGGAATCGCCAAGTGCGTCGCCGGCATCGCCCAGCACCACCAGATTGCCGGACTGCGCCATGAAGGCCGACATGTGGCCGATATTGCCGTGCACGACGATGTCGATGCCCTTCATCGAGATGCCGCAGCGTGAGGATGCGTTGCCCTCGATGACGAGCAGCCCGCCCTTGCCGGTGGCGCCGGCATACTGGCTGGCGTCGCCCTTGATGACGATCGAGCCCGACATCATGTTTTCGCCGACGCCAGGTCCGGCCGAGCCGTGCACGGTGATGGCAGCGCCGTCATTCATCCCGGCGCAGTAGTAGCCGACGCTGCCGCGCACATCGATGCTGACAGGCTGGTCGACGCCGACCGCAACCGAATGGCTGCCCTTCGGGTGCAGCACTTCCCACGCCGTTTCGTTGGAGCCGGGCGTCAGATTGTGAAGCGCCTGGTTGAGCTCGCGCAGCGACGACACATCAAGATCGAAGACCCGGGACGCCTGGTCTTGCGCCGCCTTCGAAAGTTTGGTTGCCGGCATGGGCTCAATGCTCCCAGAAATAGACGGTTGCGGGTTCCGGCTCCCAGACCCTCGCATTGTCTATGCCGGGCAGCTTGGTCAGCGCCCGATATTCCGAGCCAAAGGCGACATACTGGTCGGTCTCGGCCATGACGGCGGGCTTGCAGGCGATCGGATCGCGCACCACGCCGAAACCGTTCTTGGTGCCGACGACGAAGGTGAAGAAGCCGTCGAGGTCGGACAGCGTGCCTTCCAGCGCCTCGCCGAGGTTCTTGCCATGCGCCATCTGCGAGGAGAGATAGGCGGCGGCGACCTCGGTGTCGTTCTCGGTCTCGAATTTCATGCCCTCCCGCACCAGCTCACGCCGCACATTGTTGTGGTTGGACAGCGAGCCATTGTGCACCAGGCACTGGTCGGCGCCGGTCGAGAACGGATGCGCGCCCATCGTGGTGACGGCCGATTCCGTCGCCATGCGGGTATGGCCGATGCCATGCGTGCCGGTCATCGAGCGGACGTCGAAGCGGTCGACGACCGCTTCCGGCAGACCGACTTCCTTGTAGATTTCCACCGCTTCGCCGGCGCCCATGATGCGCACGTCGGGGCGGATTGACTGCAGCGCTTCGCGCGCGGCATCGACCTTGTCGGGCGCGGTTCTCAACACTGCATGGGTGGACTTCACCGCTATGCTCACCGGCGCGCCGATGGCCTTCGCGAGTTCGGCGTCGAGGCCGCGGAAATCGCGCTCGGGCTTCGCGGACTGGATGGTGATCTTGGCTTCATTCCTGGAAGGCGCGCCATAGATGGCAATGCCGGCGCTGTCGGGGCCGCGATCGCTGAGCGATATCAGCATCTGCGACAGCATCGAGCCGAGCTGCGGCTCAAGCGACTTGTCTTTCAGAAAAAGTCCGACGATTCCACACATGTCAGCCTCCCGACGTTACCACTAGACGATGATGTATCGAATGCGTCGTGCGAATTCAATCGTATGAAAAAAATATTCCTGTAGTTACGTATCCGGCTCGATGCGGCCTTGTGAACTATCGCCGCCGTCGCGGGCGCTGTGAATCCATGTGGCGGTGCGGATGCGGGCTATTCTGTAGGCATCGAGGATCGACAGCGCATAGATCAGGAAGCCGCCGGCGTGGCGGCCGACGAAGCTGGCATCGGCCGGCGCGATCTTGGCCGTCACCCAGGCGAGGATCACCATGAAGAACAGGAACTGCAGGCCGCGCACGGGCACGCCCAGAATGACGTGGCCGCTGGCCGGTAAGACGATGGCAGCGCCGAGCACCAGATACGGGTTTGTCGGTGCGGGTGCGCTCATGCGACCTGCCTTTCCTGTCGGTTGATGGCATCGCGCAGCACTGAGGCCGAGGTCAGCAGTCTCTCGACCAGCGTTGGATCCAGCCTTGCGCCGCCGAATGCGGCCTGCCGGAACACGCCGTAGCGCGCCCGCTCGGCCTCGGCCAGCAGCCAGACGATGCGCACGCCGTTCGGGGTGATCAAGAGTTCCTTGGCGCGGCCTTCGGCAAAGATGTCGAGATGGCTGGCGATCAGGTTCTGCGGAAAGCGCGCCGCCCTGAGGTCGGTTCGCAGCACGGCTTCAGCCGGAAATCCCGGAGCCTTCGGCAGCGTATGCTGAAGATGATCGAAATTGGAGAAGGTCGTCGGCGAGCCCGGCCGCATCATCATGTCGAAGGTCGCCGGCACCGCAACCGGCTCTGTGATCGTGACACTCAACCATCGCGCCGGCAGCTTTCGCGTTGCCAGCGTGTCGACGATGGTGCGCAGCTGCACGCGCTGTCCGTTCCATGTGCCGGCCCAGGTGACAACGCCGGCTGTGCCATCGGAGACATCAACGGCATCTGTGATGACGGTCCGGATGCTGGCTGCCTCGGCTGCAAGATCAGCCTTGGCCTTTTTGCGGCTGGCGCGCGTATGCCAGGCGAGGTGCAGGACGAGAGCCACGGCGACCGCCCCGGCCAGCAATGCTGTCGTCACGTCAGACACCTCGTCACGCCATGCCCGCCCAGACCGGCAGGCCCTCTCCTGTCAATAGCCCTGCGGCTTCGGCCACGGCATGGTGAACTGGTCGCCGCGGCGCACATAGCGGTAACGGTAGAAGTGGAACCACAGCGAGATCAGGAAGTAGAAGGCGACCATGGCGATCAGCTGCGTGCCGTAGCCGAGGAAGATCGCAAAGAAGGTCACCACGCAGAGGCAAAACAGCACGATCGCCGGGATCGGGTGGAACGGGTGCGTATAGCCGCGGCGGATCGTGCCCAGCGGCCACTTTTTGCGGAACATCATGATGTTTATGCTCATGAAGGTGTATTGCAGCACGCCCGACAGGATTGAGAAGGTGATCGCCTGGTTGAGGTCGGCGATGAAGGCGAAGGCGAGCGCGATCGGCAACAGGAACAGGATCGAGCGATAGGGCGTGCGGTATTTCGGGTGCACGGCCGAGAACCATGTCGGCAGATAGCGGTCGCGTCCAAGCGAGAACCACGCGCGGGCCGCATCGTTGATACAGCCATTGGCCGACGCCAGTGCCGCGAGCAGCGTGGCGACGAACAACAGGTTTTCCAGCAGCGGGCTGCCGGTCAGCTTGCCGGCGTCCCACAAGGGATAATAGGTGATACCGAGGTACTCCCAGGGCATCAGCGAGGCGCAGACATACCAGGTCATGGCGGCGGCGATCAAAAGCGTGATCATGCCGGCCATGGTGCCGTAAGGCAGCGAACGCGCCGGCGAGCGCACTTCCTCGGCGGCCTGCGTGGTGCCTTCGATGCCGAGATAGTACCAGATGCCGAACTGGAAGGCCGCGATGACGCCGATCCAGCCATAGGGCAGCGCATTGCCGGGGGTGACCAGTTCGTTGAGCTTCAGCACAGCACCCTGCGTCCAGGGGCTGACCGAGAAGAACAGGATAACGATCGAGACATAGGCTATCGCCGTGATGACGAAGTTGACGTTGAGCGTCATCAGCACGCCGCGATAGTTCAGCCATGCCAGCACGACGATGGTGGCGGCAATGAAGGAGTTGTGGGTGAGCCCTTCGACGCCGGCCTTGGCGACGATGGTGTCGCCGAGCAGGATGGCGTCCGAAACCTCCAGCATGGTGTAGGCAAAGACCAGGAACAGCGCGACGTTGAAGGCCATCAGCGGCCCGACAATGTGCTTGGCCTGCGCGTATTGGCCGCCGGCGGCGGCAACCGTCGATGTCACCTCGGAGTCGATCATGGCGACCGAAGTATACAAGAGCCCGACCACCCAGCAGACGATCAGCGCCGCCAGTGCGCCGCCCTTGTCGGCCGAGAAATTCCAGCCGGTGAATTCGCCGACCAGCACGATGCCGACGCCAAGCGCCCAGACATGGGCCGGGCCGAGCACGCGTAGCAGTGAAACCCTGTCGCCGTGTATTGCCGGTTCAAGCGTGATCGTCATTGTTCAATCCCCACTCAGATCCGGTGTTTTTCGGAAGCGGCTTCAAGCTCGCCTTCGCGCGAGGAAGTCAGCACCTCCTCGGAATAGGTCGTGTCGATCTTGAACCAGTCGTAGAGCATCCACAGCGCAAGCACGACCGAGATGCCCCACGATGCGTAAGAGAGTGCGACCCACATGAGCGTGCTTCCCCAAAATCTCTGGCGTTACTTGTCGTCGAACTTTTCGTTGATGACGTCGCGATATTCGCGGTCGGAGGCGCGGAACAGGAAGACGAAATAGCCGATCAGCACCGCCGCCATGATGATCAGCGTCGGCCAGTCGATGATGTAGTGGAAGCGGTTCTGGATGATGTCGTGCGCGGTCTCCGGCGTATAGCCGAGCTTTTCCCAGATCGAGGCCATGGTCGGGTTCTGTCCCAACGCTTCCCAGGTTTTGGCATCGAGCGCGTCGATGGATTTCGCCGCACCCGCCAGGCCGAGTTTCAATGGCAGCCACAGCGCCACGAAAATGGCGACCACGACGACCACGATATCGAAAATCTGCCCGGCCTTGCCTTGTTCCGGCGGCGTGTAGCGCGACATGACTTCTACCCCTCAGGACGTTCTGTTTTCAGGACTTGCGGTTGCGGGCCGCGTCGGCGTTCTTGATGTCGAGACCGTAGATGAAGTCCTTGTCTTCCTTGTAGTGATTGACCATCGCCAGGATGGCGGCCGTATTAAAGATCAGCACGGCGGCGGCAGCGATAGCGACGACGATCTTGATCCCGGTGTCCGGGATGTAGGGCCATGTCATGACAAGCACGAAGAGGATCGTCGCCCAAAGGCAGATGATCAGGAGCGCGGATCCGCGCAGGTCGGAACGGTACAGCGCTTCGATGCGCTGCTGCAGGTCTGACATCGGTTTCCCCTTTTCCAGCGCCCGACCCCGAATTGGCCGCCCGCTGCCCTCTTTCAACAGAGTGAAATTTTTTTCATAAATTCGGGCCGAATCCAGCAATTGTCAAGGTGATTTTACGTTGGGTTAACCGTTTGTCCCCAGCCGCGAATTTTGCCTGACAATGAAATTATTTGCTTCCGGGTATTGCGGCATCAGGACGTTTGCGATCAATATTCGACCAAATGCTCCCGCCTCGCGCAGGGAGCCGGGAACACAATAGAATTTTCGAACGGAGGATTTGCGGATGACGGCATCCTGGAGATTTTCGACCCTGGCGGATCGCCATCGCGCGTTAGGCTCGAAGCTCGAAGACTGGAGCGGCATGGGCACCGCCTGGACCTACGACAAGGACGCCGACGAGGAATACACCGCCATCCGCACCAGGGCCGGGCTGATGGATGTGTCGGGCCTGAAGAAGGTTCACATCACCGGGCCGCACGCCTCACACCTCATCGACCTGGCAACGACGCGCGACGTGGAGAAGATCTATCCCGGCAAGTCGGCCTATGCCTGCATGCTGAACGAGGCCGGCAAATTCACCGACGACTGCATCCTCTACCGCACCGGGCCGAACGCCTGGATGGTGGTGCACGGCTCCGGCACCGGCCATGAGGAATTGCAGCGCGCTTCCGTCGGCCGCGACGTATCGCTGCGCTTCGACGACAATCTGCACGATCTGTCGCTGCAGGGGCCGACCGCGGTCGACTATCTCTCAAAGCATGTGCCGGGCATTCGCGACCTCAACTATTTCCATCATATGCAGACGCAGCTGTTCGGCCTTCCCGTCATGATCTCGCGCACCGGCTATACCGGCGAGCGCGGCTACGAGATATTCTGCCGCGGTCAGGACGCCGGCACGATCTGGGACAGGATCCTCGACGAGGGCAAGAGCGCCGGCATCATTCCGTGCCGCTTCACCACGCTCGATATGCTGCGCGTCGAAAGTTGTTTGCTGTTTTATCCCTATGACAACTCGCAGAAATATCCGTTCGAGAACGAAGGCCCCGGCGACACGCTGTGGGAGCTCGGCCTCGACTTCACCGTCAGCCCCGGCAAGACCGGCTTTCGTGGCGCCGAAGAGCATTACCGCCTCAAGGGCAAGGAGCGCTTCAAGATCTACGGCGTGCTGCTCGACGGCAAGCAACCCGCGGATGAGGGCGCGCCGGTCTATCGCGACGGCAAAAAGGTCGGCGTGGTCACCTGCGCCATGTATTCGCCGCTGGTCGAGAAATCGATGGGAATCGCCCGCCTCGACGTCGACTGCGCGGTCAAGGACACCAAGCTCGAGATCCGCAACAAGAGCGGTTCGATCAGGGCGACGGCGCAGCCTCTGCCCTTCGACGATCCCAAAAAGACCAAGCGCACGGCGAAAGGCTGAGGCACAATCGACAGCGAGGGTTTCGAGGTACGAAGTAGAGAATGGCAGCCAAAACGATCATCAGCCGGCCCATTTACGGAACCCTGTCCCCGCAGCCCGGCAAGCATCATCTTTTCGTGGCGGATGCGGAAGGCGCGCTGGCGATCGTCGATATGGCAAGGACGTCGCGCCCCGGCTTCTTCGACGGCGCCGAAATCGTCTTCATTCCCGGGGCCGACGGCAAGCACGTTGCCGCTCTTGAGGCACTGAAGTCCGCGCAATTTCATGTCGCGCCAACCTTCGCCAGCCTGCTGCCCAGGCTGAAGCAGACGCTTGCCAACGCGCATATGGGCCTGCGCCTCTATCTCGCCGGCACCGAAGGGCTGATCGGCCAGGCCATGCAGGTGGCGCTCGAAGCCGGCATCGATCATACCTCCATGCAGACCGAGCATCGCGGCTCATTGGCGCGGCGCATGCAGTGCGTGCATTGCAAAGGCATCACCGAAAATGTGACGACGCAGCCGGCCACCTGCGCGCATTGCGGCCTGCTGCTTCTGGTGCGCGATCATTATTCGCGACGGCTGGCAGCATTCCAGGGCGTCTGCATAAATGCCGAGGATCGCTCGGAGATTCCTCCCATCGAGGAGGTCTTCCCATGAGCACCGGCACCACCAAGCTCGATGTCGTCGTCAGCGACGTCGTCCCGGTCAACGAACTGGTGACACGCTTCCATTTCCGCCGCCGTGACGGTGAGCTTTTGCCGACCTTTTCCGGCGGCGCCCATGTCGTGGTCGAGATGCGCGATGGCGACCGCACAAGGCTCAATCCGTATTCGCTGATGGGGTCGCCGCTCGACACCCGCGAATACACCATCTCGGTGCGCCGCGACGATGTCGGCCGCGGCGGCTCGCTGTTCATGCACCGGAGCGTCAAGCCTGGCCTGGAGATGGTGGTCAGCTACCCCGTCAATCTGTTCTCGCTCGACCTCAGGGCAAAGAAGCATCTGATGCTGGCCGGCGGCATCGGGATCACGCCGTTCATGGCGCAGACCGCGCAGCTCGCCGGGTCCGGCGGCAATTTCGAGCTGCACTACACCTGCCGCACCGCCTCGCTCGGCACCTATGCCGATGTGCTGCAGGAGCGCTATGGCCGTCGCGTCCGGCTCTATCACGACGACCGCGACGAGCGCATCGAACTCGACCGTCTGTTGTCCTCGCAGCCGCTCGGCACCCATCTCTATGTCTGCGGCCCGGCCGGCATGATCAACTGGGTACGCGACCGCGCGGCCGCTTTGGGCTGGCCGGCGGAGACCGTGCACTACGAGCATTTCGCGGCACCCCAGCCCGGCCTGCCGTTCGACGTCACACTTGCCGTCAGCGCCAAGACCATCCGCGTCGGCGAGCAGCAGAGCCTGCTCGAAGCCATCGAGGCCGCCGGCGTCGATCCGCCCTATCTCTGCCGCGGCGGTGTCTGCGGCCAGTGCGAGACCAACGTCGTCTCGTATGACGGCAAGTTCATCCACAACGACCACTGGCTGAGTGAGGAAGACCACCGTTCCGGCTGCAAGATCATGCCCTGCGTGTCGCGCTTCGAAGGCGAGTCGCTGGTCCTGGAAAGATAGGAGGCGAGCTTGGGCATCACCTTTCGCAAGGAAACGTTTCGCGACGATTTCACCTTCAGGAACAGCCCGGAGCAGATCAGGCGGTTTCCGTTCCCGTTCCACGAAGACGCCTACATGTATGCCGTCAACATCGAGCCGCATGTCGTCGGTCCCAAGGGCAGCGTTCTGGAAAACCTGATCGACGTCGACGAGCACTATGTCGCCGAGATGCAGGACCGTGCACTGGTGCTGGCCGACGATCCGCTGCGCTGCCAGTCGCTGCCGCATATGACGCTGGCCGGCTGGGACCTGCTCGAACTTTTGATGGAGCAACAGGCACTTGGCTATCCCGAGCATTTCACCCTGACCCGCGACGGCGACCGCTGGCGCTGGATCAACCGGCCGCTCGGCATCGACGACACCTTCACCTTCGGCGACACCTCGACACTGCCTTACGGGCCGATGGAGTACATCACCCGCCAGAGCCAGGGTGATTTCTGCATTCTCGATCAGCGCGACGGCAATCTTTGGATGGACGCCGGCATGGTCACCACTCAGGCCGACTGGTCGCTCGATTTCGACATCGGCATGAATTTCTTCGAATGGCACGCGCCGGTGCCGTTGGCGCATGAAAAGGGCATTTTCGTCAGGGCGCTGAAGTTCCTCACCAACATCCAGCAGGGCAAGCCGGCGCGGCGGCTGAACTGGACGATGACCATAAACCCGCGCCTCGACACCAGTCCGGAGAATTACCACAAATGGGGCCCGGACCGCGCGACGGTAACGCCCGAAAATGTCGCCGACAAGGTGCATCTGCGCGTCGAACTGCAAAGCTTCTGGCGGCTGCCGCGCTCGAACGGCATCGTCTTCCCGATCCGCTGCTATCTCATCAAGATGGACGAACTGGTGACACAGCCGAAATGGGCAAGGCGACTGCACCGGGTGATCCGGGATTTGCCGGAAGAGCTGGCCACCTACAAGGGCCTGACGCGGTATCGGCCGACATTGGTGGAATGGCTGTCGAAGCTGGATGATGGCAGTGCGACGTCACCGGGGTTCGGGCCGGACTAAAGGCCCCCTCATCCGGCCGCTGCGCGGCCACCTTCTCCCCGAGCGGAGAAGAGATCGCCAGCGCCGACGCCAGACTCCTCTCCCCTCGGGGAGAGGTCGGATTGCCCCGAATTGCTCTTGCAATTCGGCCTTGGCAATCCGGGTGAGGGGGCTGCGGCGGTCCGACTACCCCGCGCTCTGCGGATAGCAAATAATCGACAGATACCGCATCGGAAGTTTCGTCAGTTGCTCCGGCCCGTGCGGCGCGTCGGCGTCGAAGAACAGGCTGTCGCCCGGCTTCATCGGATAGAGGTTGCTGCCGTGCCGGTACACCACCTCGCCCTCCAGCATATAGAGGAATTCCATGCCCTCATGCTGGAAGGTCGGGAACACATCCGAATCCTCGGTCAGCGTAATCAGATACGGCTCGACGACGACGCCGCTGGTGTTGGAGCCGATATGGCCGAGCAGATTGTATTGATGGCCGGCGCGGGTGCCGCGGCGTTCGACATCTAGCCCTTCGCCGGCCTTGACGAAGACGGCGCTGCGCTCTTCCTCGAATCGGCGGAAGAAGGCGGTGACGGGAACGCCGAGCGCCCTCGACAGCGCCTGCAGTGTGGTCAGCGACGGCGAGGTGATGCCGTTCTCGATCTTCGACAGCATGCCCAGCGAAATATCGGTGGCGACGGCGAGATCGGCGACGGTGATGCCGAGCTTCTTGCGGAAGGCGCGCACCTCGCGCCCGATCGCCACCTCCAGCACTTTTTCGCGGGTGTCGCGAATGGCATGCGGGTTCTGCGTCAGCGGCGCGCGGATGGTTTTTCCGTCCACGGAGGCCTTTGCCGGTGGCTTTGCCCTTGTCGAAGCAGTCTTGGAGTCGGAACTTGTCTTCGCCATCTCGCCTCCGAATCCCCCTGATTATTTCACTCCAGGTGAACATATTCGGTGCCGATACAGAAACGCAACCGCGCAGCAAGCCCCTTAAGTCGAATGGTGTCCGAACAGGATTTACGCCGTCATCCGTTTTTCCGGAAATCCGCTGGGGCGAAACGCGGTTTCTCCACAAGGCCTGTTGACAGCATCCAAGAGGCAATTACTGTCCTGTGAGTGAAATTTGTTTCGTAAGAGCAATTCCAAAAATCGAATGACACCGGGAGGCCTGCCATGAAAACGCGCGTTGCCGTCATTGGAGCGGGGCCATCCGGTCTGGCCCAGCTCAGGGCCTTCAAGTCGGCTGCCGACAAGGGCGCCGAGATCCCCGAAATCGTCTGCTTCGAAAAGCAGTCGGACTGGGGCGGCCTGTGGAACTACACCTGGCGCACCGGCCTCGACGAGCATGGCGACCCCGTCCACGGCTCGATGTACCGCTACCTCTGGTCGAACGGACCGAAGGAATGCCTGGAATTCGCCGACTATACGTTCGAGGAGCATTTCGGCCGCCCGATCGGATCCTACCCGCCGCGCGCCGTTTTGTGGGATTACATCAAGGGTCGCGTCGAGAAATCAGGCCTGCGCGAATGGGTACGCTTCAACAGCCCGGTGCGCATGGTGACTTTCTCCGACGAGAGCAGGAAATTCACTGTCACCGCGCATGACCGCACCAACGACGTCACCTACTCCGAAGAGTTCGACAATGTCGTCGTCGCTTCCGGGCATTTCTCGGTTCCCAACGTTCCCTATTTCGAAGGCTTTTCGACCTTCAACGGCCGTATCCTGCACAGCCATGATTTTCGCGACGCCATGGAGTTCAAGGGCAAGGACATACTGATCATCGGCCGCTCCTATTCTGCCGAGGACATCGGCTCGCAATGCTACAAATACGGCGCCAGATCGATCACCTCCAGCTACCGCTCCAAGCCGATGGGGTTCAAATGGCCGGAGAACTGGAAGGAAGTGCCGCTGCTGCAGAAGGTCGTCGGCAAGACGGCGCACTTCAAGGATGGCACCACCAAGGACGTCGACGCCATCATCCTGTGCACCGGCTATCTGCATTCCTTCCCGTTCCTCACGGAAGAGCTGAAGCTGAAGACCGCCAACCGCATGTGGCCGGACGGGCTCTATGAGGGCGTCGTGTGGGAGAAGAACCCGAAACTGTCCTATATCGGCATGCAGGACCAGTTCTACACTTTCAACATGTTCGACGCCCAGGCCTGGTTCGCCCGTGACGTCATCATGGGCCGCATCAAGCTGCCGTCGGTACAGGCGATGGCCGAGCACGGCGCCAAGTGGCGGGCACGCGAAGAGACGCTGGAAGACGCCGAGCAGATGATCTGGTTCCAGGGCGACTACACCAAGGAATTGATGGACCAGACCGACTATCCCGGCTTCGACGTCGAGGCGGTCAACCAGACCTTCATGGAGTGGGAGCACCACAAGGCGGAAGACATTATGAGCTTCCGCGACCACGCCTACCGCTCGCTGATGACCGGCACCATGGCGCCATTGCACCATACGCCCTGGCTGCAGGCGCTGGACGACTCGATGGAAAGCTATCTCCAGGTGAAGGGCGTGGCGGCGGAATAGGTCGGCGTGATGCAAAACAATGCGCCGGCACCGGCCCAGTTTCAATTCAGAGGGTAGTCGGGAGCCGCATCGGTCTCCGTCACCTTGACCCAGACCAATTCGCTATAATAGGCGCCCTCCGGGCCGGTGCCGTACATGGACAGTCTGTCAGCCATCAGCAGATGTGTCATGTCGTTGAGTGCCCGGCCGGTCGGCTCCTCGGGCCAGGCGAAGACGCCGTCGGTTTTGGCGCCGAACCTCACATCGGTGCATCCGAAATCGATCTCGACCTTCCACGACAGCAACGGCCTGATATCGCTGAGCGGCGGGCGCGGCGGATCGGGCTGCTCGAAATGATGGTCGACCGAGACTCTCGTCGGCAGTGCCGGCGTGATGCCTTTGGCTTTGAAGGAGGCGATGGCGTCGTCGCCAAATCGTGCGAGCAGGCCAGCGTGCCATAACCGGTAGGTCGCGCGGAAAAAGCCGCTGACCCGGATAGATTTGCCATCGTTGTTGAAGACGTTCACAGCGGCGTAGAAACGGCGCAGTCGTGGCGCCAGCGCCCGCCAGTCGCATTCGGCCGGTGTCCCCGGCGTCGCGATGAAATCGTCAAGCAGATCGCTGCCGCGCACATTGGCGTTCAGCACCGTGCAATCCTCACCATGGATATGCCAGTGCCGCCGGAGCTCGGCTGCTGCGATTCCGGGCTTGCGCAGCTCTTCCACCGAGGCGCGAACCCGAGCAATCGCGTAGGACGTAGCCGCATCCAACGTCTCAAACCCCGAAACCACATGCTCGCCGGTCTTGGCCATGTCGAAGACGACGACAGTAAAAGGCGGTTCGCGCTGATCGGGCATTCGGCAGCAAGCTCAGGCTGGTCGAGGATGAAGCAGCTTTCCGCGCGAAAATGCGTCAAAGTCAAGAGCTGGAGCGCGGCCTGCCATTTCCAGAAGAGGCGAACTCCAGAAGAGGCGAAACCGTCTATCCGAGCCGTGCTTGAGCTTTCGCGGCTCAGGGGTCGGAGACCGACCGCGATGATGTCGATGGCAGGTTGTTGCCAGCCCGCGACAATGCCGCGACCCTGGACCGTGCGATGAACACTTCCTGGCCGAGATCGCGTGTGCCGGCCACGGGGCAGGTGATGATCATCACTTCAATCCAGCGGATAGTCGGGAGGCGCCTCCGTCTCGGTCACTTTGGCGGTTAGTATCTCGCAGTCGTTGGCCCAGTCGGGGCCATCGCCGCGCATGGCCATCATGTCGGCCATCAGCAGGAGCTGCATGGTTCTGAACGCCCAGTCGGTGGGCTCTTGCGGCCAGGCGAAGATTCCGGCGGCGTCGCCGCCGAACTTCACGTCATGGCAGACGAAACCGACCTCGACCTTCCAGGATCGCAGCGTCACGCCTGGCGGCGGGTAGGGCGGGTCGGGCAGCTCGAAGTAATTGGCGACCATGAGCTTCGTCGGCTCCGCCGGCTCGATCCCCTTGGCCTTGAAGGCGGCAATGGCGTCGTCGCCAAAGCGCTCGAGGAGGCCGTCTCGCGTCAGCCTGTAGGTCGAGCGAAAGAAGCCGCCCGCCCAGACGGATTCGTTGTTGCCGTTGGAGATCAGCAGCGAGGCGCGGAAGCGGCGCAGCCTTGGCGCGAGAACTTGCCAGTTGCATTCGGCCGGCATCGACGGCGTCGCAATGAAATCGTCGAGTAGATCGCTGCCGCGCACTCCGGCGTTCAGCACCGAACAGTCTTCGCCATAGAGGTGCCAGAGCTGGCGAAGCTCAGCAGTGGCGATGCCGGGCTTGCGCAAGTCCTCCACCGAGGCGCGAACCCGCGCAATGGCGTAGGACGTCGCCGCCTCCAGCGTCTCAAACCCCGAAACTACGTGCTCCCCGTCCGGCTCGCCGGTCTTGGCCATGTCGAAGACGAGTACGGCAAAAGGCGGTTCGCCGGGATTGGACATTCAACAATTATCCTAGTCTTGCCCGCGCCTTCGCCGTCCAGGCATTGAACAGCCGGTCTGCGACGATGCCGATGAAAGCGATGGCGAGACCCGCGACAATGCCGCGTCCGGAATCGGCCTTGGACAGCGCGATGAAGACTTCCTGGCCGAGGTCGCGTGTGCCGACCATGGCGCAGATGATGATCATCGCTAGCGCCATCAGGATCGTCTGGTTGACGCCCAGCATGATTTCGGGAAGCGCCAGTGGCAATTGTACCCGAAAGAAGGTCTGGCGCGGCGTGCAGCCGGAAACCTTCGCCGCCTCGATCAGCGCCGGCGGCACTTGCCGGATGCCGTGATTGGTGTAGCGGATCGCCGGCACCACGGCGAAGGCGACGGTGGCGATCATGGCGGTCACGTCGCCGACGCGGAACAGCATCACCACCGGAATGATGAAGCAGAAGGACGGCAGCACCTGCAGCGTGTCGATGATGGGCGTGACGATCTTTTCGAAGCGGTCGCTGCGGGCGGCCATCAGACCGATCGGAATGCCGATCAGGCAGGCGATGAAGGCCGAGATGCCGCAGAGATAAACCGTCGCCATGGTCTTTTCCCAAAGGCCGGTGACGGCGCAGAAGGCGGTCAGCGCGGCGACGAGAGCGGCGAGACGCAGGCCTGAGAGCTGGTAGCCGGCGAGGCCGAGCAGGGCCACTGCGCCGAGCCACGGAAAGCCTTCGCAGAAGGCGCGCAGCGGGTTCAGTACATTGAGGATGAGCGCCACGCGAAACGCTTCGATCACGTCGAAGAAGTTGATCGTCACCCAGTTGACCGCCGCCTTCCACAGTGGCGCGGTGGTGAAGGTGATCGCCTTCGGCACCGCTGCGAATGCCGGTACGAACAGGCCGAGCAGCGTCGTCACGACCAGGATGGCGATGGCCAGCGACAGATTGGGATAGCGCCGCCAAAAGCTCTGGTTCGCCTGCCGTTGAACGTGGCCCTTCGCCTGTTTGTGGGCGATGGCTTGGCTCAACCGGTCGAGCCCGATGGCGAGTGCCACAATGGCGAGCCCGGCTTCCATCGCTTCGCCGACCTTCAGCGCACGCAGCGCCAGCAGCACGTCGTAGCCGAGGCCGCCGGCGCCGATCATCGAGGCGATGATGACCATGTTGAGCGCCAGCATGATCACCTGGTTGACGCCGACCATCAGCGTCGGCCGCGCCGATGGCAGCAGCACGCGCCACAATTTCTGCCGCGCCGTGCAGCCGGCCATCTCTGAGAAATCATCGATCTCTGACGGCACCCGCGACAGACCCAGCATCGTTGCCCGCACCATCGGCGGCGTGGCGAAGATGGCGGTGGCGATCATCGCCGAGACCGGGCTGTTGCCGAACAAAAGCAGCATCGGGATGAGATAGGCGAAGGTCGGGATGGTCTGCATCAAATCGAGGGCAGGGGAGATGATCAGCCGCTCGGCCCATGGCTTGCGCCACGCCCAGATGCCGGCGAACAGGCCGGTGACGATGCAGAACGGCACCGCGATGGAAATCAGCGCCAGCGTCAGCATGGCGCTGGTCCATTGGCCGAACAGCGCGGTGTAGAGGAAGCAGCCGCCGACCAGCATGCCAAGCTTTCTACCGCCCGCGGCGTGCCCGGCGATGAAGGCGGCGGCGCAGACGCCGATCCAGGACAGGCGCGGCAGGACATAGGCATCGGCACCGTGACCGATCTTGAAATTCTTGGCCAGCAGGTCGAGCGCGAAATCGAGGGGAACGCCGAGCACCGCGGTGATCGAGCGGGTCAGCCAGGACAAGTTCGACTTGATCCAGCGCATCAGCGCACTGACCCAGTCGGCGACGGGAACGACCGCATCGGCCGGATAGTCGACCGCCCATGGCAGCCTCTCCTGCAGCAGGAATACCACCAGCACGGCGGCCAGCGCCAGCGCCCAGATCAGCAGCCAGCGCTGAACCGGCGGCCTCGTTTCGCTGGCGCTTGCCGTGACCGTCATGCGCCGGCTCTCGTATGCTCGATACCGGCCAGCAACTCGATCACCGATTGCGGCGTCACCTCGCCGATCGGCCTGCCGGTGCCGTTGACCACGGCGAAGGGCTTACCCGAAGCGACGATGCTGGCCGAGAAGCTGGCGATCCTGGCGTCGGGCGAAACCGTACCGCCGTGCTCGGCGCCATCGCAGGCACGCATCAGGCTGCGGGCCGAAATCACCTTGGCGCGGTCGACATCGCGGGTGAATTCGGCGACATAGTCGGTCGCCGGGTTGACAACCAGCTGTTCCGGCGTGCCGGTCTGGATGACCTCGCCATCCTTCATGATGGCGATGCGGTCGGCAAGCCTTATCGCCTCGTCGAAATCATGGGTGATGAAGACGATGGTCTTGTGCAGCATGGTCTGCAGCCGCATCAGTTCGTCCTGCATCTCGCGGCGGATCAGCGGGTCGAGCGCCGAGAACGGCTCGTCGAGGAACCAGATCTCCGGCTTGGTCGCGAGGCTGCGGGCAATGCCGACGCGCTGCTGCTGGCCGCCGGAGAGTTCGCGCGGATAGAAATGCTCGCGGCCGCGTAAGCCCACGAGATCGATCACCTCCCGCGCTCTCGTTTCGCGCGTCGGTCGGTCCTGGCCCTGGATGCTCAGGGGAAAGGCAATGTTGTCGAGCACGTTAAGATGCGGCAGCAGCGCAAAATTCTGGAACACCATACCCATGCGATGACGCCGCAGTTCGATCAGCGCCGCATCGGAAATCTTGAGCAGGTCGTTGCCTTCGAATTCGACCTTGCCGTGGGTCGGCTCGACCAGCCGCGACATGCAGCGCACCAGCGTCGACTTGCCGGAGCCGGATAGCCCCATGATGATGAAGATCTCGCCCTGGCGTATTTCGAGATCGACGGCGCGCACCGCACCCACCAGTCCTGCGGCAGCGACATCGGCCATGCTGGCCTTGCCGTCACGCTCGCGGATGAAGCTGGCCGCGTTCGATCCGAACAGTTTCCAGACATTGCGGCAAGCAAGCTTTATCGGCCGCGCATCCTTTGGCGTGCCAACTGCCTGCGGTTCAGTCGCTTCCGTCATCCAATGGTCCTTCTGGAAAATGGAGATAAGACCCGCCGGGTCCGGCTTCCAGTCAGGCGATCACTGCGCCCAGGCTTTCCAGTCGGCTTCGTGGGCAGCGATCCAGGCGGCGGCGACATCTTCGGGCGTCTTGCCGCCGAGGTCGATCTCGCCGCTCATCTTGTTGAGCTCATCGGTATCGATCGTGTACGCCTTGGCCACCTTGTAGGCGACCGGCCATTTGTCCTTCATGCCGGACCAGGAGTATTTCCAGATTTCGCCATGCGGTTTGCCGCAATCATATTTGGCATCCGGGTTGGTGCCCCATTTCGGGTCGGTGTAGCACTCGGGCGTATACTCCGGGAATTCGACCCACTCGCCCTTGTACTTGGCCGGCGCCCAATGCGGCGAATAGATCCACAGCATGATCGGCGCCTTGCGCTGATAGGCCGAGTCCAGTTCGGCGAACATCGCCGCGTCGGTGCCGGCATGGATGACAGTGAAGGGCAGCTTCAGCGCCTCGACGCGCTCGTCGTCAAAACCCTCCCAGGTTACCGGGCCGCCGAGATAGCGGCCCTTCGGCGCCGTCTCCGCTGTCGAGAACGCCTCGGCGCATTTCGGGTCCTTTAGCGCTTCCCAATTGGGCAGGCCGGGGCATTTCTCCTTCATATATTCGGGAAACCACCATTCCTCCTTGGCCTTCGGCCCGAGCTTGCCCAGCCGCTCGGTCTGGCCGGTGGCGTCTGAAGCCTTCATCGCCTCGCCGGCCGTCGTGTCCCAGAACTCCAGGCCGACATCGAGGTCGCCATTGGTGAGACCGGTGGTCAGGCTGGAGAGGTAGTCGGCGGTCGGATATTCGACGGTATAGCCGAGCTTTTCGAGGATACCGCCAAGGATCTTGGCGTTGAGGTTGACGCTGGTCCAGTCGAACAGCGCGATCTTGATCGGGTCGTTGGATTCAGGTGCTGCTGCGTGGACCGGTGATGTAAGCGCACTTGCGGTGGCAAGCGCCAAGGCTCCCATTGATAGGTTCGAAATCACACTGCGAAATGACATGCTTGTTCTCCTGTCAAACCATGTGGAAATTTCTTGATCGTTCCCTTCTTGCGTCTTTTCTTGATTGTGTTGGAAAGGCGGGTCGTTACGCAAGCTCGTTCGCACCAAGCCAGTGCCGCGGCCGCAACTTGCGCAGGCGAAATGGTTGCTCGACTTGGTGTTTATGTGATGCCGGGCGGGCCCGCGTCATGGCATCGGATGGATTGCTGCGTGAGCAATCGTCAACAGATCGATCGCCGCTCCAGCGGCGCTCTCAGACGTGCGAGCCATCAAGGTCCCATGATCTCGGCCGGCGAGCCCCGTCCTCGCCAAGGCCGTTTCATGGGATGAAATTATATATACCAACGTTCATGCGGCGCAACGGCTGATGCCCTGTGCACTGCGGAATTTCAGACTGGTCGATTGCCAACCGCCAGAGCTGACGTTCACGACATGATCAGGCCGCCATCGACATTGATGGTTTGGCCGGTGATGTAGGTGGCGTCGTCGCTGGCGAGAAAGCTGACCAGGCCGGACACGTCCTCGCCGCTGCCGGCGCGCCCCATCGGGATGTTCTTCACCCATTCGGCCATCAGCTCGCCGGGCTTGTAGTCACCCATCAGCTTGCCCCACGCTGCGTCATTATAGGCCCACATGTCCGTGTCAATGATGCCGGGGCAGATGGCGTTGACGGTGATCTTTTCCTTGGCCACTTCCTTGGCCAGGCTCTGGGTAATGCCGACGACGCCGAACTTCGACGCCGCATAATGCGGCGTGTAGATGAAACCCTGCCGCGCCTGGCCCGATGCCGTGTTGATCAGCCGGCCGCCATCGCCATGCTTGCGGATGCGGGCGATCGCTTCCTGGCAGCACAGGAACACGCCCTTGGTGTTGACCGCCAACACCTTGTCCCACTCGGCCTCGGTCATCGCCTCGATCCGGGCGATGGTGATGACGCCGGCATTCTGCACCGAAATGTCGACACGGCCGAATTCCTTCTCGGCGAGGTCGTAAAGCGCGGTGACCTCATCCTTCCTGGTAACGTCCATGCGCATCGACGCGACCTTGGCGCCTGCCGCTTTCAGGCCGGCGGCGACGTCCTCGACGCGGGTATCGATGGCGCTGACCACCACCGCGGCACCTTCCTCGGCGAAGCGCTTCGCCATCGCCGCGCCGATGCCGCCGCTGGCTCCGGTGATCACAGCAGTCTTGCCTTCAAAACGCTTCTGCACTTTTCTTCTCCTACCAGCAGACAAAGCCGCCATCGACGATCAGGTCGATGCCGGTGACGTAACTCGCGGCGCGGCTGGCCAGAAACACGGTCGGGCCGACCATCTCTTCCGGCGTCGCCATGCGCCCCATGGGCGTGTCGCGTTCGAAGATCTTGATCTGTTCGGCGACCTCCGGCCGCTTGTTCATCGGCGTCAGCGTGTAGCCTGGGCTCACCACATTGACGCGCAGGCCGCGATCGGCCCATTCCATGGCGAGGCTTTTCGACATGTGGATGACCGCCGCCTTCGACGAATTGTAATGCGCCTGGGTCAGGCCGCGATTGACGATCGAACCCGACATGGAGGCGATGTTGATGATCGAGCCCTTGCGCCGCGTCAGCATGGCGCGCGCTTCGGCCTGGCAGGACAGGAACACGCCGCTGACATTCACGTCGTAGATTTTCTGCCACTTCTCCAGCGACAGCGTCTCGGCGGCCTCGGCTCCTGCAATGCCGGCATTGTTGACGGCGATGGTCAGTGCGCCGAGTTCCTTTTCGGTGCGCTCGATCGCCGCTGCAAGGTCAGCCTCCGACGTCACCGTTCCGGTCAGCACCAGCGCCTTGCGGCCAAGTGCCGAAATCTTGTGCGCCGTCTCGTCCAGCCCGCCCTTGGAGGTGTGGCCGAAACAGGCTATGTCGGCGCCGGCTTCGGCGAGCCCGATGGCAATGGCCTGGCCAATGCCGCTGCCGGCGCCTGTTACCAGCGCTACGTCGCCGCTGAGATCGAATAGTTTCATGTTGTTCCCCCTCCTAAAATGAGGGGGCGCCAGTCTTTGCTGGCGCCCCGCGCGGTCCGGTCCTTGGGAGGATACCACCTGCTGCGCTTTGTTCCGACTCCTGTCCTCAGCTCGTGGCGAGTTCCATCACCGCGACATTGCTCGCCTCGCTGCGGTCGAGAATGCCGCGCTGGCGGCCGCGGCTCAGCACCAGCACCCGGTGCGACAGCCCCAGCACCTCCTCGAGGTCGGAGCTGACCACCACCACCGCCATGCCGGAGCGGGCGAGGTCGGCGATCACGTCGTAGATAGCCGCACGCGCGCCGACATCGATGCCGCGCGTCGGTTCATCGAGGATGAACACTTTTGGCGGTCGCGACACCCATTTGGCAATGATCACCTTCTGCTGGTTGCCGCCGGAAAGCTTGCTGACCGCCTGGCCAGGTTTGCCCTTGACCCCGAGCCTTGCGATGCCGGCTTCGGCGAATTTCTGCACCGCTTTCGGAAACACCCAGCCCTTCGGCGCGACATGGTCGAAATTGCCGAACGCCAGATTCTCGCCGATGGTCTGGTCGAGCACCACGCCTTGCGCCTTACGGTCTTCCGGCACCAGCACGACGCCGGCCTTGATCGCTGCCGCCGGCCCGCTGAGATGCACCGATTTGCCGGCAACGCGCACCGAGCCCGACGAGATCGGATCGGCTCCGGCGATCGCCCGTACCAGTTCGGTGCGGCCGGCGCCGATCAACCCGGCAATGCCGAGGATCTCGCCTGCTTGGACCGAGAAGGAAACGTTGTTGAAGCTCTTCTCCGGCGAGGACAGGTTGTCGACCTCGAGCAGCGTCTCCTCGCGCGGCGGCGACAGATGCGGGAACATCCGTTCGACCGAGCGGCCGACCATCTGCTCCACCACTGTGCGCACGGGAATATCGGCGCGCTCGTGGCGGGCGACGATGCGTCCGTCGCGCATCACAACCACGCGGTCGGCAATCTGCGCGATCTCGTCGAGACGATGGCTGATGTAGATGAAGGACATGCCCTCCGCCTTGAGCTTGCGGATCTGCTGGAACAAAAGCTCCGTTTCCTCGCCGCCGAGCGCTGCGGTGGGTTCGTCGAAGATCAGCAATTCGGCATTGAGCGTCAACGCCTTGGCGATCTCGACCTGTTGCTGGGCGGCGATGCGCAGCGTGCCCACCTTGCGCTCGGGCGAGACGTCGAGGCCAAGCCGCTTCAACTGCGCCGAGGCCTTGGCGTTCATCTCGGCGCGGTCGATGCGGCCGCCGCGCATCGGCAGGCGCCCGACATAGACGTTTTCCGCCACCGACAGATCCGGCAGCAGCTTCAGTTCCTGATGGATCATGCCCACACCGGCATCGATTGCCGCGGCAGGCGAGGCGGGGGAATAAGGTTTCCCCCGCCAGATGATGGTGCCCGCGTCGGGCCGGGTCGAGCCGGCGATGATATTGGACACCGTCGACTTGCCGGCGCCGTTTTCGCCGAGCAGCGCCACAACCTCGCCCGGCCGCACCTCAAAGCTTGCATCGGCCAGGACCTGGACCGGTCCGTAGCTCTTGCAAAGGCCGTTGACGAAGAGCCCGTTGTGCGGGCTTTCGCTGTGGCGAGGATCAGGAGACATCGTGGCGCTCTCTATAAGCGGTGCCGCAGGTTACGGGTGCTTGGCGATGAACTGCTCGACATTGTCCTTGGTGGTCAGCGTCGCATCCTGCAGCTGCTCGGCCGGAACGCTTTCGCCGGCCACCAGCTTGATCGCCGCATCGACGGCGAGCCGGCCCATGCCTTGCGTCTGCTGCGTCGCGGTGACGTCGAACACGCCGTCCTTCAGCGCCTTGAGTGCGGCCACGTCGCCATCGAAGCCGGCAACCCAGACCTTGTGGCCGGGATTGGCGACCTTGACCGCCTGTGCCGCACCCAGCGCCAGCGCATCGGCCTGGCCGATGACGATGGAGACATCGGGATGCGACTGCAGCAGGTCCTGCGTCAGCTTGAAGCCTTCGTCCTGGTGCCAGCCTTCGCTCCACAATTCGCCGACCACCTTGATATCGGGATAGGCCTTGAGCGCTTCGCCGCAGCCCTTCGAGCGATCGACTTCCGGCGTGGTGCCCTTCTGGCCGTGGATGATGATCAGTTCGCCTTTGCCGCCGGCCTGCTTGGCGATGTAGTCGCACACCGCCTGCGCCGAGGCGACGCTGTTGGTGGCGATGAAGGTGTCGCCGGGCGCGCCGTCTGCATTGCGGTCGACATTGACCACCGGAATGCCGGCGGCCTTGGCGGTCTTGGTCGGCACGGTGGCGGCTGTGGCGCCGGCCGGAATGTAGATCAGCGCGTCGATGTTCTGCGTGATCAAATCCTGTACCTGGCTGACCTGCGTTGCCGAATCGCCCTTGGCGTCGACGGTGACGATCTCGATGCCCTTCTCCTTGCCGTAGGCTTCGACCGACTGCTTGATCTGGTTGAAGAAGTCGGCCTGCAAATTGGCCACCGCGAGGCCGAGTTTCTTGGCCTCCTTGGCCGAGGCCATGTCGGTCAGGCCGAGCAGGGGAATGATTGCGGCAGCGGCGAGCAGCAGTGAACGTTTGGTGAGCATGTGTTTCCTCCGTTGATAGTCAAACTGTCCCGCCAGCGCATCGCGCCCCTTGGAACATCCCAGTTTCGGATCGACCGATCCGTCTATCGCCCGGACGCTCCGGGCGAATTCTCAATTGTGCCCCGTTCTCTATCGCGCCCTGCGCCGCCAGGTATCGCTGGCGACCGCCAGCGCGATCACCACGCCGATCACCACCTGCTGGATGAAGGGCGAGACGCCGAGCAGATTGAGCCCGTTGCGCAGCACGCCGATGATGAGTACGCCGACCGCGGTGCCGCCGATCGAGCCGATGCCGCCCGACAGGCTGGCGCCGCCGATCACCACCGCCGCGATGGTGTCGAGCTCATAGCCGAGGCCGGAACTCGGCTGCACCGAATCCAGCCGCGCGGCGAGCACGATGCCGGCAAGACCCGCAAGCACGGCGCAGATGGCGTAGACCCAGTTGGTCAGTGACTTCACCGGAATGCCGGAGAGCCGCGCCACCTCGGCGCTGCCGCCGATGGCGTAAAGGCTGCGGCCGGTGGCGCGGTAGTTGAGGAAGATGGCGAAGACGATCGCCAGCACCATCATCACCCCGACTGTGACCGACAGGAAGCCGAAATGGCGGATGATCGACAGGCTGGTGAACCAGTCGGGAAAGCCGACAATCTGCGAACCGTCGGTGATCATATTGGCAAGACCGCGCGCCACCGACATCATCGCCAGCGTCGCGATGAACGGCGGCAGCCGGGTGACGGTCACCAGCAGGCCGGACACCAGTCCGCAAAGGCCGGCGACGACCAGTGCTGCAACGACGCCGGCCGCAAGGCCGAGATTGAGATAGTCGGGGTGGGAGACAAAGCCCATCACCATGGCGGCCAGCGCCAGCACCGAGCCGACCGAGAGATCGATGCCGCCGATCAGGATCACCAGCGTCATCCCGATTGCCATGATGCCGAGCACCGTGATCTGGTCGAGTACGTTGAGGATGTTGCGCACGGTGAGGAACGTGTCGGTGGTCAGCGTCAGCGCCAGGCAGAGCAGCAGCAGTCCGATCAGCGGTCCCATGGTTCCGGCAAACAGTGCCGAAAGCTTCGCGGCCGTCGCACCTTGAGCGCCGGGCGCGGCTTTCAACTCGCCAGCCTTCGACTCGCTTGCATCATTACTCACGGCCACTTCGTCTCCTCCGTCAGCGAAACGGCGATGGCCTGCCGTCCGCTCTTGTTCACCAGGCACCTCCCTGTGAACAATTTATCTTTGATGTGCAATTTTGTTCAGCTAAACTGTTCATTAGAAAATTGTCAAGAGCCGTTGCGCCATTCGGCGGTGGTTTGCACCACAGGGCGGTTTGTCCTAGGGAAGGCCAGGGGGCGGCGCTTGCGGAAGATTTCCGAAATTTGCCGCGGGAGGGCAAAAGATGGCGACCGTCGACAACGAGAAAGCCTCGCGCTTCCCCGATGCCGAGCTCAAGGCCCGGGCCGCCTGGCATTACTATGTCGAAGGCCTGACGCAAGAGCGCATTTCCGAGATCCTCGGCGTCGGCCGCATCAAGGTGCACCGCATTCTCTCCGCTGCGCGAGAGGAGGGCATCGTGCAGTTCCGCATTCGCGACAGTGTCGTCGAATGCGTGCAGCTCGAGGAGAGCCTGAAGCAGCGTTTCGGGCTCAGCCAGGCGGTCGTGGTGCCATCAGCCGCTGATCGCAGCAACGCGCCGCTGATGATCGGCCACGCGGCTGCCGCCTATCTCGCCGACAATGTGAATGCCGGCGACGTCATTGCGCTGGGCTGGGGTCGCACCCTGAAATTCGCCATCAACGAACTGCCGAGGCGGCCGATCGCCAGGACGACGGTTGTCTCGATGCTCGGCGGCCTCACCCACGCGCAGCCGCTCAACCCGACCGAAAGCGCCTGGGAGTTCGCCGAAAAGATCGGCGCTGAATGTTTCCTGCTGCCGGTGCCGGTCTATGCCGACAAGCCGGAACAGCGCGATGCCTTCATGAGCCAGCGCAGCGTTCAGGATGTGGTCTTCCGCGCGCGCCGCGCCAACATCGCCGTGCTCAGCGTCGGCTCGTTTTCCAAGGACAGCCCGATCGCCAATTACGGTTTCATCAAACCGAGCGAACTCGAGGAATTGCAGGCGGCCGGCGCGGTCGGCGACCTCTTGTGCCATTTCATCGACGCCGAGGGCCACTCTGTCGACCATGAGGTCAACCGCCGCGTCTGCGCCTATCCGCTGCAGGATCTGTCCGATATTCCGAGCATCATCCTGGTGTCAGGCGGTCAGGAGAAGGTCGCCGTCATGCGCGCCGCGCTCGCCAACACCAGGATTTCGGTGCTCATTACCGATGAGGATGCGGCCAAAGGCCTGCTCAACCGTTGAGCGCTGTCGGCGTCGGTCAGAATTCGCAGGGCTCCGGGTGACTTTCGTCCGACCAGTCGGCCAGTGCGATCGGCACGAATTTTCCCGCGACCGGTTTGCCGTCGTCCAGGTCCTTTGAAGCGGTGCCTTTGCCGGTGAGAAAATTGATGTCGCAGCCGCCCAGCGTCGTCTCGACCGAGCCGTCGGCTTTCTGCACATTCCAGTCCCAGTCGCGACTGTAGCCGGCGACAAGGAATTTTCCGCCGCGCCAGACGATGGTCAGCGTCGCATCCCATGATTTGTTGGCGCCGCAGCCGAAGCACGAGGTGACGACAAGCGATCCCTTGCCCTTGCTTTCGAGCCCGAGAATACGGTCCTGCGTCAGCGCCTTTTTGACAAAGTCAGGCTTGCGCGAAGGATCGAGCTTTCCTTCGCCGGCAGCCAGATAGATCGAGAGATCCGCCAGCCCGCTGTCGGAATCCGCCGCGATCGCGGCCCGATCCATCCTGCCGTCATTGTCCATGTCGAGCGTGACCTCGAAGGGCGGCTCGTCCTGCGCACGCGCCGTCATTGGAGCTGCCGCAAGCGCGACAATCCAGGGCAGGGCGGCAAGGTGAAATACTGCTTTCATGAGCCCGATGAGTCTAGCATTGGCCGGGCAGGACGCAAAATCGGCAAGCTGGCAGGTTGGGCATGGGAGCCTCACGCAGGCAAGCTGCGCTTGAACTCAGATCGCACCGAGCCGCGCGTGGATGTCGCGTGTCGCGTGATAGAGGTCGCGGTAGATCGACTTGCGCGCCCGGTAAGCCGGCACCAGCGTCATATCCGGATCGACACGCCTGGCCGGCGCCGCCGCCATTGCCTTGGCGGCGTCTTCCGCCGAGGCGAACCAGCCGATCGCCGAAGCCGCCAGCATGGCCGCGCCAAGGGCCGCCGCCTCGTT
The DNA here is from genome assembly GCF_040318435.1 of Mesorhizobium sp. M1143. Lineage (NCBI taxonomy): Bacteria > Pseudomonadati > Pseudomonadota > Alphaproteobacteria > Hyphomicrobiales > Phyllobacteriaceae > Mesorhizobium > Mesorhizobium sp. M1143. Next base: position 29,994 of record NZ_JAMYMJ010000022.1, read on the forward strand.
GACCGGCGACACGAACAGCGGCCGCTCCAGCACGCTGGCCATGATCTTCATCAGCAGCGCCGAATTGGTGCCGCCGCCGGCGGCAATCATCTCTCCCGGCTTGCCGCCGCTTTCGGCCTCCATCGCCTCGCTGGCGATGGCCTGCTCCAAAGCGATGCCTTCCAGCGTGGCGCGGAAGAGATGCCTGGGCTCATGGTCGAGCGACAGGCCAACAACGGCGCCGCGCGCCGCGCCATCCCAATAGGGGCTCATGACGCCGGCCCAATAGGGCATGACCAAAAGACCGTCGCCGCCGGCCGCAACATCGACCGCACCCTTCTCCAGTTCTGCCGCGGAAGACGCGCCGGTGGTGCGCACGATCCAGTCGACCAGTTGCATGCCCGAGCGCAGCACGGTTTCCAGCATGAAGCCGGAGCCGGTCGGCGAGACCAGCGTGCGAAACGCGTCCGATGTGGTGACCGTGCCGGAATAGCAGCCGCTGACGACGCCGGAGCCGAGCGAGAGATAGCTCCTGCCGGCACCATAGACGCCCATGCCGAGACCCATGGCCTGGCCATCGCCGGCGCCGGCGACAATTGGCGTGCCCGCTTTGAGGCCAGTCAGCTGGGCAATGCTTTCGGCAAGGCCGCCGCAGATTTCGCCTGGGCCGATCAGCGCCGGCAACTGCCGTGGCTGCAGCCCTGCAGCCGCGACAAGCTCAGGGTGCCATTCGCCTGTCGCGACATCGAGCAAGCCGAGCGGGTCGGCACTTGCCGTGCTGGTAACCAGCCGTGCGGTCAGCCGGTGAACGAAGAAGCCATGAACATCGACCAGGGCGGCGGCGTTGGCCAGCACCTGCGGCTGGTGTTCGGCCAGCCAAGCGATGGCATAGAGCGCCGGCGTCGGATCCGGCGGCTTGCCGCTCCAGTCGCGGATCGTCTCGCGGCCAAGCTCGGCCGACAGCCTGGCGACTTGAGGCCGGGCGCGCTCGTCAAGCCACAGGATCGCCGGGATGAGCGGCGTGCCGGCCTGATCGATCAGGGTGAAGGTCTCGCGCTGATGGGCTATGGCAATTGCCGCCACGCGCGCGGCGCCGACCTTGTCGGCAACCTGCTTCAGCGCACTGATAAGGGCTGCCCACCAATGTTCGGCATCCTGCTCGAAATGGCCGGGCTTAGGATTGGCCAGCGGATAGGCCTCGCGCGCCTGGAACAGCTCCGCGCCGTCGCCGGTGAAGGCGATCGCCTTCACCGCCGTCGTCGAGGCATCGATCCCGATAACGACATCGTCCATCACAGGGAGATCCCGAAGGTTCAGGCGGCGTTGGTCACAAACTGTCCATCCGACTGGTCTAGACGGCGGCGGATCTGCGTTATCACCATCGAATCGTCGGGTACACAATTTTCATAGGTAAGGAAGTCGCCGGTCTTGACCGGCTTGACCACCTTGGCGCGTTCGGCAATCCCGAGCGGCAGCGCGCCCTTGGCGCGGGCGTCCTCCCAGGTCATGGCGAAGCCGCGATAGTCGTTCTCGCCGATCATGCCGAGCGATTGGCCCGCGCCGAGATCGCTCTTGGCCACCGCCACCGCTTCGGCGACCGGATGGTCGAGGGGCTCCATGTCGGCTCGTTTGTAGACAACGGCGCGCGCCGCCGACAGTGGCACTTCAAGGCTTGTCAGGTGATAGGGACGGTAGATCGTGAAATAGGGGCCCTTGCCGACCTTGAGGTCGACCATGCGCTCCAGCACGCGCGGATGCCTCGTTTCGATGATGCAGAACACGCCGGGCGCCACGCCCTTGCCGATAGAATAGTCCACCACGCCCTTGCGGTGCAGCACGCCGCCATCCTCGCGCGGGCAAAGCACGCTGGCCAGTTCCTCCAGCGTCGCCGTCGGGCCGTGCATGCCCGGCACGTCTGGCACCAGCCCGGTGGCGTTGGCGATAGCCACCATCTCGATCGCCGTCTTGGAACCGTCGACGAACTCGACCAGCATGCGCGCATTCATGTTGCGCTCGGCCGCTTCCTTCTCGTAGTCGGCGGGCATGGCGTCGATCTTGAGCGGGTTGTTTTTGCCCTTGCCGGCGGCGATGATGTTGAAGCCGAGGCTCTTGGCGAAGCCGATGATCTCCAGCGTGCAGGCGGGTTCGTCGCCGGCCGCACCGGTGTAGACCACGCCGGCCTTGCGCGCTTCCTCCTTGAGGAAGCGGCCGATCGTAATGTCCGCCTCGACATTGAGCATAACGATGTGCTTGCCGTTCTTCATCACTTCGAGCGCAAACAGCGTGCCGATGTTGGGATTGCCTGTCGCGTCGATGATGACATCAATGCGGCCGGCCGCGGCCAGCGCATGCAGATCTTCGGTGACAGCGATCTTGCCGGCCTCGATGGCGCGGTCGATGGCAGAGGCGTTCGCAGCCTGGACGATGTCGGAGCGGTCATGGCCGGCGAGCAGTGCGGCATCGATCGCCGCTTGCGGCCGCACCTCGGAAATGGCACCGATCCGCATGCCCGGCATCAGCGCCACCTGGACGACGATGTCGGTGCCCATCTGCCCGGCGCCGGCGAGTCCGATGGTGATGGGCCCTTGGGCTTCAGCGCGCTGCAGAAGTTCCGCTGCAAATTGCGGATGGGCCATATCGCTTCCTCCAGTCATGACGCGCCGCAGCGTCAAATCATCATTTTGAACATTCCTATTTCCATTTGAAAAATATTTCAACCCGCAAATCGGAGAATGGCTGCAGGACCAAATCTCCCACGGAGGATTCGTGGGGTGACAGCTTCATGCTGCGCTTGATCTCAGCCGATCTCTAGGAAAGGCTTGCCGAGCAGGTCGGGCACGACATCGATGCCGAGGCCGGGCCCGTCGGGAATGCCCATGTGGCTGCCGGTGACCGGTGGGGCGTTGGAGGCCGTGCGCACCGTCACCCACTCATGGAAGGCGATGGCGTGCAGCCGGCGTTCTTCCGGCGTCGACAGCGACAGATGCGCCATCGCCGCCGTGTCGATCTCGGCGCCGCCCGTATCCTCGACGGTGATCATGAAACCGAGATCGACGGCGACGTCGCGGATTTGCCTTGTCCTGGTTACGCCGCCAAGCCGCGAGATCTTCAGCGTCAGCCCGTCGGCGGCGCCCAGGCGATGGATTTCCAGCATCGCCTCGAGCGAGATGACGCTCTCGTCCAGCACCATCGGCTTGTCGAGCATGCGGCGCACCGACATGTTCTCCTCGATCGTCGTGCAGGGCTGCTCGAACGTGTAGTCGATGCCGCGCGTTGCATCGGCGAACTGCCGCGCCTGGTAGGGTGTCCAGCCGGCATTGGCGTCGCAGAAAATCACCGTGCCTTTCGGCACGGCCGAAGCGACTGCGCTCACCCGCTCGATGTCGTCATGCACATTGCCGCCGACCTTGACCTGCAGCCGGCGGCAGCCCTGGGCGATGATCCTTTTGGCCAGTGCCGCCATCTGGTCGAGCGTGCCGTGGGTGACGACGCGGTAGGTCTCCGCCATGTCGCTCTCGCGGCCGCCAAGCATGGTCACCAGCGGCACGTCGGCGGCCCGGGCCGCCAGATCCCAGCAGGCCATGTCGAGCGCCGACTTGATGTAAGGATGGCCCTTGAACACCGTATCCATCAATCGGCCGATGCCGGCGAGGCCACGCGGGTCCTGGCCGATCAGGTGCGGCGCGATCTCGACCACGCCCGCGCGCGTTCCCGCCGGAAAGGCGGCCGAATAGAAATTGCCGAGCGGCGCCATCTCGCCCCAGCCGGTCACGCCGCTGTCTGAGGTGATGGCGACGATCACCGCATCGAAGCAGTCTGCAACCCGCCCCTTTGACATGCGGTAGGGCCCGTCCACGAAGGGCTGCACGACGCGATAGGCCTTGATGGATTTGATCTGCACTTGTCTGTCCGTTGTCTCTAGGTGTTGAGGAGGGTCAGCCCTTCGATGTTCCGCTGCTCGAGGCCACGCGCATAGGCAAGCAGCTCTTCGAAATCGAGGTCGATATGCTCGCGCGCATGGCGCTGGGCAGCGCGCATGTCGGCGCCCTTCAAGAGCCGCACATAGGTCTCGTGGAGATCTTCGGCCGGCACCGGCTCGTTTCGGGCCCGCTGGTGCAGGGCAAAATACATCTGCAGCCGGCTGGTCAGCCGCTGCCAGGTTTCCCGCAGCACCGAATTGTCGGCCCATTCATAGATCAGCCCGTGCAATTGCAGCGCGGCTTCGATCTGGCGGGTGGTGTCTCGCGCGCGCGTCGCCTGCTTCACTGCCTCGTGCCGGCGGTCGAGTTCGCCGAAGAAGCGCTGGTCGCGCAGCTTCCATGTCCGCTCGATGGCGAATTCATCGAGCACCTTGTTCAGCGAATAGGCGTCGTCGATATCTTTGGCGGTGACATCGATGACGAAGGTGCCGGCATAGGGAATGCTGGTCAGGATGCCTTCCTGCACCAGCTCGCGCATCGCCTCGCGCAACGGCGCACGGCTGACCCGCATCTGCTCGGCGATCCTCAGCTCGTTGAGCTTTTGGCCGGGTTCCAGCTGGCCGGTCAGGATCGCGCGCCGCAACAGCGCGACGATCTCGGCCCGGCGTGTCGTATCCGCGATCGGACTGAAGTCCAGCTTGGCCATTCCGTCACTCCAGTGAGAGCCGGAAACCAGACAAGCAGATTGTCGACAATCCTACAAGATGATTGTTCCGGATTCTTGTGCCTTGCGGTTACTCCAAAAACGGCGTGCGGCGCTCCATAAAAAAACGGCGCCCTCGGCGTGGAAGCCGAAGGCGCCGCAGGACCGGGGCTGATGGGGGTTATCAGCTGGCCGGTTTCTCCTGGGGCAACGGCGAGATCGGCATTCCTGGTCCGATTTTCTGCAGATTGCCCGTTATCACCTGGTCGCCTTCGGCAACGCCGCTGAGGACCGCCACAAGGTCGCCGCTGGTCGCGCCAAGCGAGACGATGCGCTGGTCGACCGTGTTGCCCTTGCCGACGACATAGACATATTTGCCGAGCTGGCTCGAACCCAGCGCCACCTGCGGCACCATCAGCGCGTCGGGCAGCTGCTTGATGTGCAGCCGCACGCGGACATACTGGCCCGGCAGCAGCGAGAACTTCGCATTGCCAATGGTGGCGCGCGCCGTAATCGTGCCGGTCGAGTGGTCGACCGTGTTGTCGATGAAGGTGAGTTCGCCCTTCTGGCTGGCTTCGGTCTCGCCGGGCAGCAGCACCTCGACCTCGATCGGGCCGGCGGCGCGGGCCTGTTCGATTTCGGCCAGGTCCGTCTCGCTCGGATTGAAGGTGACGTAGATCGGGTCGAGCTGCACCAGCGTGTTCAGCACCGTGCCGGCGACGCTGACCAGCGTGCCGACCGAAGCCTGGTTGCGGCCGACGCGGCCGGCAAACGGAGCGTGGATTTCGGCGTAGCTCAAATTGAGCTCGGCCGTCCGCACCGCCGCCTGGTTGACGGCAAGCGACGCTTCGGCCTGGCGCAAGGTGCTCGTGCGCTGGTCGAACCCGTCCTTGGCGAGATAACCGCTCTTGGCGAGTTCGGAGCCGCGGCCGAGATTGGAGCGTGCATAGTCGAGGCTCGCCTGGTCGCGCTGCACTTCGGCCTTGGCCTGGTCGAGAGCCGCCTTGAAGTCGTCGGGCGAGATCTTGTAGAGCAGATCACCCTGGCGCACATCGGCGCCGTCCTCAGCCGTCTGCTCCTGCAGATAGCCGGGCACGCGGGCCTGCAAGGTGACGCTGCGGATCGCCTCGATGCGGGCGGCGTAGTCAAGGTAGATCGGGATCGTCTTCTTGACCACGCTCGTCACCGGCACCGGCATGACGAATGCCGCAGGTGCTGCCGTCGCTGCCGCCGTGCCGGCATTGAGGCTGAGATTGCCCATGTCGAGGAAGTGGACGCTTGCCACCGAGATCGCTCCCAGGGCGACGGCCGTTCCCAAAGCTATTTTCCATTTACGCATTTTGGTCTCCAATTCTATTCGGCTGCTTCGGCCAGGCGCATCGGCGCTGGTTCGGCAGTCGGTTCATTATTGTCCTGGTCATGAGCAGCGTTCGGTTCGCTGCGCACGCGGCCTTCGCGCAGCTGTTCGATGACCGCGTAGAAGACTGGCACGAACACCAGCGACAGGATGGTCGCCGCGACCATGCCGCCAAACACGGTGGTGCCGATCGACTGCCGGCTTGCCGCACCCGCACCCGTCGCAAACATCAGCGGCAGCACGCCGAGGATGAAGGCGAAGGCCGTCATCAGGATCGGCCGCAGCCTCAGCCGCGCAGCTTCCATTGCCGCGTCGACAATGCTCAGTCCCTCCTCGCGCCGCCGCCTTGCAAACTCGACGATCAGGATCGCGTTCTTGGCGGCGAGGCCGATCAGCATGACGAAGCCGATCTGCGAGTAGACGTCGATCTGCATGCCGCGCAGGAACAGGGCTGCGAAGGCGCCGAACAGGGCCAGTGGCACCGCCAGCAGCACCATGAACGGCATCGCCCAGCTCTCATACTGCATCGCCAGGATCAGGAAGACGAAGACGATGGCGAGGCCGAAGACGACCGACGCGATCGATCCTGCCTTGAGCTCCTGGAAGGTGATGCCGGTCCATTCGAAACCGAAATCCCTGGGCAAAGCGGTGGCGGCGGCCCGTTCCATCGCGGCAACCGCCTGGCCCGACGAGAAGCCGGGGGCTGCGCCGCCATTGATGGTGGCCGAGGCGTTGTTGTTGTAGTGCGGCACGGTTTCCGGGCCGACGAACGGCACCAGTTTGCCCAGTGTGCTCAGCGGCACCATGCCGCCGGAGGCGTTGCGCACATAGAGCCGCGAAAGGTCGCCTGCGTCGGCACGTGCATCCTTGTCGGCCTGGATGGTCACCCGGAAGGTGCGGCCGAACAGGTTGAAGTCGTTGACGTAGAGCGAGCCGAGATAGATCTGCAGCGTGTTGAAGACGTCGGGCAGGTTGAGGCCGAGCAGTTTGGCCTTGCTGCGGTCGAGGTCGTAGTTGAACTGCGGCGTCGAGGTCGAGAACGGCGAGAACAGCTGCTGCGGGTTGATTTCCGGCTGCTTGCGCGCCTCGGCGATCACGGCTTGCGTCGCGTCGTTGAGGGCTGAACTGCCGCGCCCGGTGAGATCCTCGACGACGAATTCGAAGCCGCCCGTGGTGCCGATCCCCGGGATCGAAGGCGGATCGAAGGACAGCGCGAAGGCTTCCGGAATCTGCATCAGCTTGCCGCGCACGTCGGCGACGAGCTTCGACGCGCTCTGGTCGGGGCCGCGCTCTTCCCACGGCTTCAGGATGGCGAACTCGACAGCCGAGTTCGACTGCGCCGCACTGGTCAGGAAGTTCAGGCCGCTGATCGAACCGACAATCTCGACTCCGGGCGTAGCTTGGAGGATGTCGCGCGCCTTCTGCGCCACCGCATCGGTGCGTTCCAGCGAGGCGCCGTCAGGCAGCTGGATGACGACGAAGAAGTAACCCTGGTCCTCGACCGGAAGGAAGGTCGAGGGCAACTTCTGCCAGACGAAGTAGGTGGCCACCAGGCCGGCCGCGAACAAGCCGAGCATGATCCAGCGCAGCCGGATGAGGATACGCACGCCGTGCGCATAGGCATGCGACAGTCTGTCGAAGCCCGTGTTGAACCAGCGGAACGGGGCGAACTGCGTCTCGCCGCGATGGCGCAGGAAGGCGGCGCTCAGCGCCGGGCTGAGCGTCAGCGAGTTGAAGGCGGATATGCCGACCGAAATCGCCACCGTCAGCGCGAACTGATTGTAGAGCTTGCCGGAGACGCCGGGAATGAAGGCAACAGGCACGAAGACGGCCATCAGCACTGCGGTGGTGGCGATGATCGGTCCGGTGACCTCGGCCATCGCGGCCTTGGTCGCCGCCAGCGGTTTGAGGCCAGCCTCCAATTGTCGCTCGACATTTTCGACCACCACGATGGCGTCGTCGACGACGAGGCCGATGGCCAGCACCATGCCGAGCAGGGAGAGCATGTTGAGCGAGAAGCCCATCATTTCCATGACCACCATCGTCGCCACCAGCGACACCGGAATGGCGATGGTCGGGATGATCGTCGTGCGCCAGCTCTGCAGGAAGATGAACACCACGGCCACGACCAGCACCAGCGCTTCGCCAAGCGTGATCAGCACGTCATGCATCGATGCCGACACGAAGCGCGTGGTGTCGTAGTGCATGGCGTAGCTGACGCCCTTGGGAAAACGGGCCGACAGTTCCTGCATCTTGTCCTTGACGTGCTGCTGCAGATCGAGCGCGTTGGAACCCGGCATCTGGTAGACGGCGAGCACCACCGTCGGGTCCTTGCCGAAGAAGGCCGACGACGAATATTGCAGCGCGCCGAGTTCGATGCGGGCGACGTCGCGGAGCCGCACCAGCGAGCCGGTGCCGGTGTTGGCGCGCACGACGATGTCGCCGAACTCCTTGGGGTCGCTCAGGCGGCCGACGGCGTTGACCTGCATCTCGAAGGCGGTGCCGGCGGGCGCCGGCGACTGGCCGATCTTGCCGGCGGCCACCTGGACGTTCTGTTCCGAGATGGCATTCTGGACGTCGACGGCGGTGATGCCAAGATTGGCGAGCTTGTCCGGGTCGAGCCAGACGCGCATCGAGTAGCGGCGCTCGCCGAATATCTGGACGTCGCCGACGCCAGGCAGCCGCTTCAGCGGATCGACGACCTGCAGATAGGCGAGGTTACTCAGCGCCACCGGATCGACCGAACTGTCGGGCGAGGTCAGGTTGACGATGAGGACGAAATTTGGGTTCTGCTTCTTGATCGTCACGCCGCCCTGGTTGACGATCGCCGGCAGCGAGGAGGCCGCTTGCGAGACGCGGTTCTGGACGTCGACGGCCGCGGTACTCAAGGAATAGCCGACATCGAAGGTGATGGTGATGGTCGAGGAGCCGTCATTGGAGCTCGACGACGACATGTAGGTCATGCCTTCGACGCCGTTGATCTGCTGCTCCAGCGGCGTCGTCACCGTATCGGCGACCACTTGCGCGCTGGCGCCCGGATAATGGGCGCTGACCACGACCTGCGGCGGCGTGATGTCGGGAAACTGCGAAACCGGCAAAAGGAAATAACAAATCGTCCCGGCGAGCACCATGATGATGGCGATGGCCGAGGCGAAGATCGGACGATGGATGAAAAAGTTTACCACGACACGCAAACCTCTTTAGAAGAACCGGCCTCTTTAAAAGAATGGGCAGACCGGGACAGCCGCCTGCTGCGCACCGAACCCGGGTCCTGCAAAAAATACGAAGACGGCGCCGCGCCGCTGAGGCCCTGCTCATCGGCAACGGTCCTCAGCATCGCTTCGAAGGCGCGCGGGTTGACGCGGTCCGCTTTCATCACCAGCCGGATCATCGGATCCCGGATGGCTTCATCGATGGTCAAATCCTTGCGCTGCGACATTGGAGCGTCTCCATTCCAGCGATTCGCATCGGACGATCGCGAACCGGTTTTCATCTCTTCACCGGCCGGAGCCGCATGACCTGCAATTTTCACCCCGTGTGATCTGGCAGGACCAGTTCACGGCCTTGTTATTGACGGAAGGCCACATAGGTGTTACCAGTAAGTAACATTCGGATAGTTACAGACCGGTAACACCCTAGTCAAGAGGTGAACCGAATTTTTAGGGAGACAAGGAGACTGCGATGGCAGACGGCATTACCGATCGTGTGCGCCCCCGGGATCGAATCCTGGAGACGGCGCAGGACATGTTTCACAAGCATGGCATCAAGGGCGTCGGTGTCGACGCCATCACGGAAGCCGCCGGCACCAACAAGATGACGCTCTACCGTCATTTTGAGTCCAAGGACGAACTGATCGTCCAGTGCCTGCGCGCGTCGGCGGCTAAAGGGGCCGCGATGTGGGACCAATTCGAGGCGGAGCATCCCGGCGACAAGCTCGCCCAGTTGCATGCCTGGATTCGCATGGCCGCTGCTTGCCTGGCGGCTGACGGTCGCGGCTGCGACATGGCCAATGCCGCCGCCGAATTGACCGAGCCGGACCATCCCGCCAGGAGCGTGATCAAGGAGCTCAAGAGCGCTCAGCGCGATCGCCTCGTTGCGCTGTGCCGGGATGCGGGCATCGGTCAGGCCGAGCTTCTGGCCGATACGCTGTCGCTGCTGTTCGAAGGGGCGCGCGTCAGCGTGCAGACCATGGGCTGCCAGGGCCCCAGCACGCAGTTCGTGCGCATGGCTGAAGGCCTGATCAGCTCTTTCAGGGCGCGCTGAATTCCAGCTTTCGGAGTTGAGGAGTCCCCATCATCCGGCGGGGCTTTTGGCTATTCTCCGAACTTGCCCGTCAACTTTAATTTAGATTCATTTGAGAATGAAAAAAGCCCGCTGCCGGGAGGAGGTGGCAGCGGGCTCGATTTCGAACGAGATGCGGGAGGAGGTGCACCGCGCTCAGCGTCGGCATCGCATCTGGGAGGAGTAGATGGCCGACACCCAGATGAGTACGGGTTGCCCAATGATTCGGCAACAATGAAAGTTGCATGGCTGCTGTGCAGATTTGCGGCATCTACCCCGACTTGTCGTACAAATCGGAGAAACCGCCACGGCGCGACTTCACTGCACCGGCACGTTTTCCTTGAAGATCAGCCGTGGCTCGATGAACTTCTTCGTCAGGTAGGGCGCGGCGGACGCGATCGAGCCGAGCAGGCGGATCACAGATTGCTCCGCGATCAGCCGCGCATTCTGGTCGATGACGACATCGGCGAGGTCGTCGACGAGATAGCCGCGCGTTTCCTTGGTCAGGTCGTGGCAGATGAAGACCGGCTTCTTCTTTGGCTTGGCCTCGAGCAGCGCTCTCGCCACACCTGAGCGCCCGGCCCCGACGCAATAGATGCCGAGCAGTTCCGGCTCGTTGTGCAGCGCCTGCATCGTTGCTGTGTAGCTGCCTTCGGGTTCGTCATTGATCTCGACCGCACTCGAGACGGTGAGATTGGGGAATTCCTCTGTCAGTACCGACCGAAAACCCATTTCGCGCTCCTCGTGCCCGCGATAGGAACGCGAGCCGACGACCATCGCCAGATGACCCTGGCGGCCATTGAGGAAGCGCCCCATCAACAGCGCCGCCGTGCGTCCGGCAACCCGGTTGTCGATGCCGACATAGGCCGAACGCGGGGCGGCTGGAACGTCGGAGACCAGCGTGACAAGGCGGATGCCTGCCTCGACCACATCGCGCAATATGTTGCGCGTTCGCGGATGATCGACGGCAATGACGCCGACGCCATTGGCCTTCAGCGACAGATTTTCAACCGCCGCCTGCAGCGCTGCCGGCGAGATGCCGCCGAGATTGTGGATCCGGCACGAGGCGACCAGCGGCAGGCGCCCCGCATAGTCCTCGATGTGCCCGGCGAGGTCGATCATGAAACCGTTGGCGCCGATCGGCAGGAAGAATTCAAGATGCGCCGGCCGCGACGGCAGCGTCACCTGATCGACCACCGGCAAATAGCCGAGCTGCTTGGCCGCCTCCATCACCCGTTGGCGGTTGGCGGCGCTCGCGCCGGCCCGGTTGTTCAGAACCCGGTCGACGGTCGCGGTCGACAGGCCGCAGCTCCTGGCTATGTCGGCAACGGTGGCTTTCATGGCTGTAGTCATAGAGCATGATCCCGAAAAGTGGGAACCGGTTTTCTCGGACAAACGGGAACCGTTTTGTCAAAAGGTCATGCTCTACAACGAGTTAGAGCGGATGCGTTTCCGTGCCAGACGGCGCGAAGACGGTTCAGCCGTGCGATGGCCCGCCTTCGATGATGGCGTCGCGGATCTCCTTGTCCGACATCCCGGTGATGATGCGTTCGACCTCGGCCACGCTGGTCTTCTTCGGGTCGATGTCGTCGGCCACCACCTTGCCCCGACGCATGACGACGATGCGGTCAACCACCTGGAAGACATGGTGGATGTTGTGGGCGATGAAGATGCAGGAATGCCCGGAATCGCGCGCGTTGCGCACGAAGCTCAGCACGCCTTGCGTCTCGGCGACGCCGAGATTGTTGGTCGGCTCGTCGAGGATGATCAGGTCGCTGTCGAAGTGCATGGCGCGCGCGATGGCGACGGCCTGCCGCTCGCCGCCGGACAGGGAGCCGATCGGCGTCGTCGGCGGGATGTTCTTGGAGATGCCGACCTGTTTCAGCAGGTCGCGCGCGACATTGTTCATCGCCTCCTGGTCCATGCGGTTCAAAAAGCGCGGCGGTTTGATCGGCTCGCGGCCGAGGAACAGGTTGCGCGCGATCGACAGCTGCGTCACCAGTGCCGAATCCTGGTAGATCGTCTCGATGCCGTGCGCGATGGCGTCGCTGGTGCTGCGCAGATTGACCTTCTTGCCGCGGATGAAAATGTCGCCGCTGGTCAGCGGCACCGCCCCCGACAACACCTTGATCAGCGTCGATTTGCCGGCGCCATTGTCGCCGAGCAGGCCGACGATCTCCCTTTCGTTGACATGAAAATTGGCGTCTTCGAGCGCCTGCACGCGCCCGTAGGACTTTTTGATGTTGGACATGCGGATGAGCGGTTCAGCCATGGTTCTAGGTCCCTGCCTGATGCCGGCGTTCCAGCCATGAGTGCAGCGCCATCATGCCGAGGATGATGGCGCCGATGAAGATGTTGTAGGCCAGCCCGGGCACGCCGATCAGCACGATGCCGTTGCGCATGACGCGCAGGATGAGGATGCCGAGCACGGTGCCGATGATGGTGCCGCGCCCACCGGTCAGCGCCGTGCCGCCGATCACCACCATGGCGATGACTTCGAGCTCGTAGCCGGTGCCGCTGTTGGGGTTGGCGGCCGACGTGCGCAGCGACGAGATGATGCCGGCAAGCGAAGCCATCACCGACGACAGCACGAACAGGCCGATCTTGACGCCGCTGACGTTGACGCCGCGCGCCCTTGCGGCGCCTGGATTGCCGCCGGCTGCCTGGATCCAGTTGCCGGTCCGGCTTTGCGTCAGCACGTAGCCCAGCGCGATGGCCGCCGCGATGAACCAGAAGAGCGACATGTAGATGCGGAACGGGCCGATGAAGAAATCACCGACCAGCGCTTCGGCCAGCCAGCTGCCCTCGGCGCTCCACGTCCGCTGCGGAAAGCCGTCGGTGACGAACAGCGCGGTGCCGCGCACCACCAGCAGCATGCCGAGCGTCACCAGGAAGGATGGGATTTTCAACTGCGTGACGAACCAGCCATTGACCAGGCCGATGAAGGCGGCGATCAGCAGCGCGGCGAGGAAGCCGACCTCCAGCGAGGTCAGACCGCTGTTGAACAGCGTCCACATCAGCACCGGCGAAAAGCCGAACAGCGAGCCGACCGACAGGTCGAATTCACCCGACGTCATCAACAGCGTCATCGCCAGCGCGATCAGCCCGAGCTCGACGGTGAAGGCCAGCGTGTTGGAGATGTTCTGCGGCGACAGGAAATCGTGGTTGATGCTCCAGAACACCGCGATTTCGACGATAAGCAGAACGAAGGGCCCGAATTCCGGCCTCGCGATCAGGCGTTGGATGAGCGAACGGTTTTCCACTGATAACCCGCGACAGGAAGGGAAAGGCTGAAACCTCGCACGTCGTGCGAAGGGTTCGGCGAAAAAGGAAAAAGACAGTCGCGACCGCGGCTGCGGCCGCGACTGTTGAAGGTCTGGGTTATTTACCGGACAGGATGTCGTCGTAGACCTGCGCGGTGTCCTTTTCATAGAGCGCGCCGGTGATGACGTTGAAGCCCGGGGGAATGCCTGACGCCGCCATGTTGGCCAGCGACAGAGCGACATAGCTGGTCGCCTGCGGGTCCTGCCACTGGCCGGCATTGACGTAGCCGGTCAGCACTTCCTGGGTGGTGTCGAGCGAGTTGCCCCAGCCGACGACCGGGATTTCGCCCGGCTTGATGCCGGCCTGGTCGAACACCCGCTTGATCGAGCCGGTGACCAGATCGCCGAGGCCGATGATTGCCTTGACCTTGGCCTTGTTGGCGGTGAGATAGTCGACCATGCGGTTGATGGCCTCGGCCTGGTCGAGGGTCGCTTCGGTGATCTCATAGGTGATCCCCAGCGGTTCGAAGACGCTCTTGATGCCTTCCTCTTCCTGGACGCCGTAGGTGGCGCCGGGGATTTCGACCGGCATCCAGACGAAGTCGCCCTTCTTCACCAGGCCCTTGTCGACCAGATATTGCGCCCAGTGCTTGCCGAAGGTGACGTTGTCGCCGCCGACATAGGCGTCGAAGCTTGCCTTAGGATCGGGCGTGTTGAAGTTGATGATCGGGATCTTGGCGGTGTTGGCTTCCTTGGCGATTTCGATCAGGCTGCCCGGATCGGGGCTGGTGGTGACGATGCCGTCGGCCTTTGCCGAGATCGCGGCACGCACGGCCTCTTGCTGCGAGGCAACGTCGCCATTGTGGAACGAGGTGTTGACGGTGTTGCCGGTGTCCTTCGCCCATTGCTTGGCACCGGCCAGGAAGTAGGTCCAGACCGGGTCGGCCGGGCCGCCATGCGAAATCCAGTAGAACGTCTTGGCCTGTGCCGCCGCCGGAATGGCCAGCGCCACAATCAAGCCAAGCACGAGTAATCGTAGCCTCGTCAGCATTTGCTTTCCTCCCATGTTGAAAAACGACCTCCACGTCCGGCGATGATCCGGGCGATGCCCTTGATCCTCTCCTCCTGCCAGCGCCGACCCGGATGCGCAGAGCATCTTCTTTTGCGGCCGATGGCAAGCCTCCATCCGCTCAATGGATGGTGGCGCGATGCAACGCGCCATCAGCGATCCCATCAGATCGCATCAGTTAGAGAGCAATTCCAGGAAAAGTGTGAAACGGTTTTCCGCCCGGAATTGCATCAAACCAAGAGATAGAGATTATTCCCGGCAAGCAGGCGGGGCTTAAACTCAGGCGCGCGGATTTTCCTGAAAGCGCTCGGCCTGGCGGTTGCGCAGCACCTTGGCCAGCCGGTCGAGCGCGAGCGCCAGCACCATCACCGCGCCGATCACGAACGGGCTCCATGCGGCGTCGATGCCGAACAGGGTAACGCCGCTCAAGATGACCTGGACGATCAGCATGCCGATCACCGCACCGAAGACGGTGCCGCGCCCGCCGGAAAGCGAGGTGCCGCCGATGATCGACGCGGCAATCGCCATCAGCACGAAACCGCCGCCTTGGTCGACGTCGGTAACGGGAGAGCCAAGCCACAGCGCGCCCGCCAGCCCCGAGACGATGCCCATCAGCACCAGCGTCTGCAGCCGCCCAGCACCTGTCGGGATGCCGGCATAGAGCGCCGCCTGCGGATTGCTGCCGACGGCCTGGATCCGGTAGCCGAAGCGGCTGCGGTGAAGCACGAGGTGCATCACCACCGCCATTGCGACGAAGACAAAGACAGCCGTCGGCACAAGGCCGAACAGCTTGCCGTGAACGATCTCAAAGAAGTCGCCGCCTGGGCTGGCCGGAGCTGTCGCTTGCATCTTGACGGCCACCGCCGCCAGGCCCCGGAACATTGCAAAGGTGCCCAGCGTAACGACGATGGCCGGCAGTCGCAGCGCCACCACCAGCAGGCCGTTGACGAGGCCGAGCCCGGCGCCGAGCAGCACGCCGGCAAGGGCGGCAAGCCACGGGTCGATGCCGGCGGCCAGAAGGAATGCGGTGAGAAGGGCCGCGAGATGGAATATCCAGCCGACGGAAAGGTCGATCTCGCGGAGTGCGAGCACGAACACCATGCCGATCGCCAGCATGCCGGGATACGCAGCGGTTTCCAGCAACGACAGCACATTGGCCTCGTCGAGGAAATCCGGCCGGGCAAAGCCTGTAATCGCCACAAGGACAACGAGCCCGATGAGCGGCCTGAGTTCGACGGGCAGGCGAAGGCTGCGCTTCGGGTGGGCAGCCGAACCGGCAAGCTGTAGCATGGGATCCAATCGTGTCATGCCATGGCTCCCACGAGTTTCTTTTTCGGCCGCTCCGCCTCCGGCATCTCGCCGGTGGTGGTCAGTTGCAGCACTGTCCTTCGCTTCATCTCGGCGCCGGACAGCTCGCCGGCGACCCGGCCGCGGTGGAAGACAAGGACGCGGTTGCTGAGGTTGGTCAGTTCGGACGGCTCGACCGAACGCAGCAAAACGATACAGCCATTGGCCGCCATCTGCCGGATCAGCGCATAGATCTTGCGCTTGGCAGCCGCCTCGATACCGCCAGCCGGATTGTCTAGGAGCAGCACTTGCGGCGCCGTCTCCAGCCATTTGGCGATTACGATCTTCTGCTGATCGCCGGCCAGCAGCGAATTCACCGGCGCGTCCGGCAGGCCCTTGATGCGCAGCGCATCGATCTGCCTTGCGGCGGCGGCGATCGCGGCCTTGGGCGAGTAGCGGCGAGACCCCCAGTTGCGGGCGCCGGTAGCGATGTTGCCTATGTTGAAGGCCAGCGACCGGTCGGGCATCAGGCCGTTGCACAGGCGGTTGGCCGGCACCAGGCCGATGCCGCGCCGCGCCGCTTCGGTCGGATTTCCAGGCAAGCCGTAGCCGTCGGGGAGCCGCACCCTGCCGCTTTGCGCCTGGCGCAGGCCAAACAGCATCTCGAACAGGTCTTCAACGCCCGACCCCTCAAGCCCGGCCAAGCCGAGGATCTCGCCGGAGCGGGCGGTGAAGCTGACGCCGGAAATCCGGCCGCCGCTCAGACCCTCCACCGTGATCCGCGGCCTTATCGTGCTGGCATTGGCCGGCAGTGCAGGCGGGAACAGGCTGCCGCGCTGCTGGCCGATCATGGCGTCGATCACATCGGCTTCGCTCAACGCCGAGCGCTCACTTGTCAGCACGTCACGGCCGTTGCGCATCACGGTGACCTGGTCTGCGATCGCAAACACGTCCTCCAGCCGGTGCGAGACATAGAGCACGCTCGTGCCCTTGGCCTTGAGGTCACTTAGTACGGTGAACAGGTGCTCGGTCTGGCGCCGGTCGAGCGCAGAATTCGGTTCATCGAGGATCAGCAGCCTCGGGCCTTCCAGAATTGCGCGGCCGAGTTCGACATATTGCCGTTCGCCCATGCCGAGTTGTCCCACAGGAGCGTGGACATCGACGTCGAGCTTGAGTTGCCGAAGCAAGGTGCGGCTGCGTGCCTCCATCTCGCGCCTGGAGACGAAGCCATTGCGCAACGGCTCGCGATTGACGAACAGATTGGCCAGCACCGAGCGGTCGGCAAACAGGCCGAGCCCCTGGTGGACGACGCCGAAGCTGTGCTTGCGTGCAGCGATCGGGCTGTCGACGGTGACGATCTGGTCGCCGACGCGGATGGTGCCGCTGTTGGGCCGGAGCACGCCGGCAAGCAGCTTCACCAGCGTCGACTTTCCGGCGCCGCTTTCACCGACGACAGCATGGATGGTCCCCTGTCCGACAGACAGGTTCATATCCCTGAGCGCGACAACGCCGCCATAACGCATGGCGAGATTGCGCACCGATATCATCGGCAAACCGAGCATGCGATTCGGCCCCCACAGACCGCGCCCCGATCCTGGAGCGAATTTCCGATACAGTCACCCGGATTCCGCTAACAAACGGCTTACAGGGACCGGATAGGAACGTTTATCGGCTATCCGTTCGTCCTGGCTGCTCCGAAATCAGATCAGGTCGGCCTTGGCGAGGTCCCGCATGAGATGGCTGGCGCCGTAGGTCCAGTGCGGGCAATCGGGCGACAGAAGCACGCGGTTCACCAGCGCGCCGAATTTCTCTGACGAGATGGTGACGATGTCGCCGATCTTGTGGGTGAATCCCTTGCCCTTCTCGCCGCGATCCTTCGACGGCACGAACATGGTGCCGAGATAAAGCGCCAAGCCGTCGGGATACTGGTGGTGCGGCCCCATGGCGGCCGCGACCAGCTCTTCGGGCGAACGGCTGATCTCGGCCATCGAGCTCGCGCCCTCCAGCGAAAACCCGTCCTCGCCCTCGACCTTCAGCCGCACAGTGGCGCGCATGACATCGTCGATGGAAAAGCTTGCGTCGAACAACCGGATGAAGGGCCCAAGCGAGGCCGAGGCATTGTTGTCCTTGGCCTTGCCGAGCAGCAGCGCCGAGCGTCCCTCGACGTCGCGCAGATTGACGTCGTTGCCGATGGTCGCGCCGACGATCTTGCCGGTGCTGGCGGCGATCATGGCGATCTCCGGCTCGGGGTTGTTCCAGGTGGAGACAGGATGCAGCCCGACATCGGCGCCGAAGCCGACGGACGCCATCGGCTGGCATTTGGTGAAGATCTCGGCGTCGGGGCCGATGCCGACTTCCAGATATTGCGACCAGGCGCCGCGCTGGATGAGCTTGGCCTTGATCTCCATCGCCTCAGGCGAGCCGGGCTTCAGCTTCGACAGATCGTGGCCGATCAGCCCGGCAATGTCGGCGCGGATGGCGTCGGCCTTTTCCGCCGAGCCGCGCGCCTGCTCCTCGATGACGCGTTCGAGCAGGCTGACCACGAAGGTCACGCCCGACGCCTTCACCGCCTGCAGGTCGACAGGCGAGAGCAGATAGGGTTTTGCCGGATCGCGGGTGGCCTGAAAACTGTTGGCGGCGATCGCGTCGAGCGAGCCGATCGGTTCGCCCTTGGCAGAGCGCACGTGTCCGGCCGGATCGGCCATCTCGCAGATGTCGCGCACTGTGGGTGCGGTGGTCGAGGTGACGTCGAAAACGATGCCGTCGCGCACGGTGACCACCAGCGGATGCGAGGCATCGCTTGCCCTGGCTCGGCCGATGAAGAGCCCGTCGGCGGGAAGCTGCGTTGGGTTCGTCATGGCTTACGGTCCTTTGATGATCGAGATGGCAGCTGGGCCGCTGCACTTTCACCGGATTCACGCCAAAGGTCTATCCCGTGGCGCAGGCAATTGTCGGTTCTGACATGAGGCCCGCTCTTTCAAAAAAATGAAACTGGCACTAGAATTTTCATTTTCCGCATACTCCAGGTGAAGCCTTGCCCGCACCGTTTTCCGTTCCGATCTGGCAGAAGCCGCAGACCGCATCCGCCTTCCAGTTGCTCGTCACTGCGCCGGTCGACGTTGCCATCGTCGGCGGCGGCTTCATGGGCCTGTCGACCGCCTTGCACGCAGCCCGGCTCGGTCTCGGTGTACAGGTGCTGGAGGCTGGCGAGATCGGCCAGGGCGCCTCGGGCCTCAATGGCGGCCAGGTCATTCCCGGCCTGAAATATGATCCCGAATGGCTGCTCGAGCATTTCGGCCCCGAGCGTGGCCAAGCGCTGGTCGATTTCGCCGCCTCGACGGCGGATACGGTGTTCGATCTCATCCAAGACGAAAAGCTGGCGGTGCCGTTCACCCGCAATGGCTGGATCCAGGCCGCGCATACCGAAACCGCATTGAAAGCGGCGGCGAACAGGGATCGTCAATGGCGGGCGCGTGGCGCCGATGTCCGGCTTCTGAATGAAAGCGAGATCGCCGCTATGACCGGCGCGCAAGGCTATCTCGGCGGCTGGCTCGACCGCCGCGCCGGTATCATCGATCCGCTCGCCTATACAGTGGAACTGGCGCGCATCGCCGCCGCCGCCGGCGCCAGCATTGCCGAGCGGCAGAAGGTGGTGAAACTCCGCAAGGAGGCCGGCCTTTGGCGTGTCTCAACCGAAAGCGGCGCCGAGGTGCGGGCGAAAGCGGTTGTCCTGGCGACGAACGCCTATACCGATGGACTGCTTCCGGGCCTCGCGGAAACGATCGTGCCGCTGCATTCCTTCCAGGTCGCGACCGCGCCGCTGTCATCCAACCTTGCGGCGACGATCCTGCCGGAAGGGCAGGCGGTGTCCGACTCCAGGCGCATTCTCGTCTACTACCGCAAAACAGCCGACGGCCATCTGGTGCTGGGCGGCCGCGGCCGCATGGCGCGGCCGAGGAGCGAGGCCGACTGGGCGCATCTGCAGCGCGCGCTGGTGCGGCTCTATCCGGCGCTCTCCGATGTCGTCATCGAGAAGCGCTGGTTCGGCCGCGTGGCGATGACACCGGATCACCTGCCGCACATCCATGAGCCGGAAAAGGGCCTGCTCGCCGTGGTTGGTTGCCAGGGCAGGGGCGTCGGCCTGATGACCGCGCTGGGAAAACGCATGGCGGGCTACCTCGCGGGCGGCGATGTCAATCAATTGCCGTTCCCGCTGTCGCCGGTCCGGCCGATTCCGTTCCACGCCTTCCGCCAGGTCGGCGTCGCCGCGACCATCGCCTGGTACCGGATGCTCGACGCCTTCGAGCGCTGATTGGGCGCCGGTCGCCTAGGCCTCGTGGATTCAGCTTGACAGTTTCACAAATATGAAAAAAGCTAAGCCGATTTCATATTTCCGTTGAGCAGTCCGATGTCGAGCATCGTTGCACCAGAAGCGCCGGCAGGGTCGTCCCGAGGCTTCCGCTTCGCCATGTTGCTGCCGGGCGGGCTCGTCACCTTCTTCCTGATCCTGTTTGCCCTCGGCCTGGTGCTGTTCCTCGCTTTGCGCGGCAATGACGGCTCGCTGCTCGGCGCCGGCTTCACGGCAGGCAACTTCATCACCGTGGTCTCCGATCCGCTCTACTGGACGGTGACGCTGCGCTCGCTGGTGATCGCCGGCCTGGTGACGCTGGCGACCGTCGTCACCGCCTATCCCGTCGCCTACTATCTCGCCTTCCATGCCGGCCGCCGCCGCAGCCTGCTTTTGTTTCTGGTGACCCTGCCGTTCTGGACCAGCTATCTCCTGCGCGTCTTCGCCTGGAAGATCGTGCTCGCCTACAACGGCGTCTTGAACTCGGCGCTGATCGAAAGCGGCATCTGGTCGGAGCCGACGCTGGCCTTCCTCAACACGCCGGCGGCGGTGGTCGTCACGCTGGCGCATGCCTATGCGCCCTTCGCCATCCTGCCGATCTATGTGGCGCTGGACACCATCCCGAAATCACTGCTCGAAGCCGCCTCCGATCTCGGCGCCAGACCGTTCACGGCGTTTCGCCGCGTCGTCTTGCCCAATTCGATGCCGGGCGTTCTGGCGGCCGCCCTCGTCGTCTTTGTGCCGACGGTCGGCGACTATGTCACCCCGGCCATGGTCGGCGGTCCCGCCAGCACCATGATCGGCACATTGATCCAGTCGCAGTTCGGCAAGGCCAATGACTGGCCGTTCGGGGCGGCACTTTCAGTCTGCGTGATGCTGGTCATCCTCTGCGTGGTGCTGGTCGCACGCGGCGCCGACCGCAAATTCGGCAGCCGCACATGAGCGCGGCGCGGAGAGATGATGGCCGCGGCTGGCTCGGCGTCTATGTGCTTGCCTATCTCGTCTTCCTCTATCTGCCGGTGCTGTTGATCCCGCTGTTTTCCTTCAACAACTCCATCCAGGCCGCGTTTCCGCTGCAGGGCTTCACGCTCGAATGGTATGCCACGCTCTATGGCAATCCGGCGCTGTCCGGCGCGCTTTTGAACAGTCTCGTCATTGGCGTCGTGGCCGCCGCCGGCGCCACGCTCTGCGGCATCACCGTCTCCTATATGGACCTCTACGGTCGTTCGCCGCTCGCCGCCACCATCAGCGCCATCTCCAGGCTGCCGATCCTGATCCCCGGCGTCATCGTCGGCATATCGTTGCTGATCCTCGTCAATCTCATCGGCCTCGGCCCGTCGCGCATCGCCATCGTTCTCGGCCACATACTGGTGGCGCTGCCGACCACCGTGGTGATCATGCGCAGCCGGTTTGCCGCAATTCCGAAAACCATTCGCGAGGCCGCACTCGATCTCGGCGCTTCCGACTGGACGACCTTCCGGCGGGTGATGTTGCCGCTCTCGCTGCCGGCCATCGTCTCGGCCTTCATGCTGGCCTTTCTGATTTCCTTCGACGAGTTCATCGTCGTCTTCTTCCTCGCCGGCACCGAGCCGACGCTGCCGCTCTACATCTGGAGCCAACTGCGTTTTCCTCGCTCGCTGCCGACCGTGATGGCGCTGGGGACAGCTATCCTTGCTGTGTCCGTCATCATCGCCGGCATCGCCGAAATCCTGCGCCATCGCGGGCTGAGCACAGCCCGTCGGACGGCGCCCACCAGTCCAGCCTGAACCATAACAAAAGAGGAGAACCGAAATGGCATTCGACCCGAAATCAATTACTGGGCTGAAACCGATCACTGGCCCGAAATCGATCACTGCAAAGACAGCCCGCACCGGGCTTGCCGCGCTTGCAATCGTCCTGTCGTCGACTGTCGCCTTCGCCGCCGACAAGCTGCAATATTTCACCTGGTCCGGCTATGAACTGCCCGACTTCAACAAGAGCTTCCTGACGGCCCATCCCGATGGCGTCGAGGCCTCGATCTTCGGCGACGACGACGATGCCTTCACCAAGGTCAAGGCCGGCTTCCGCCCCGATATCGCCCATCCCTGCTACGACAAGGTGGCGCGCTGGAACAAGGAAGGCCTGCTGCAGCCGATCGATACCAAGCGCATCAAGAACTGGGATTCGATCTTCCCGGTGTTCAAGAACCTGCCCGACATCCAGGCCGGCGACGGCAAGGTCTGGATGGTGCCGTGGGATTGGGGCAACACCTCGATCCTCTACCGCACCGATCTGGTGAAGAACCCGGAAGCGAGCTGGAACCTTCTGTGGGACAAGCAATATGCCGGCCGCATGGCGACCATCGATGCCGTGCATGACACCCCGATCGTTGCCGCACTTCTGGCCGGCGTAAACCCCTTCGACATGACGCCCGAGCAGATGGACAAGGTGGCGGAAAAGTTGCGCGAGCAGCGTCCCCTCCTCTCCAACTACACCACCGACATGACCTCGGTCGAACAGGCGCTGGCCAGCGGCCAGCTGGTCGCCGCCATGACCTGGAACGCGTCGGCAACCTCGCTGAAGAAGCAGGGCGTGCCGGTCGAGTTCATGAAGCCGAAGGAGGGCATGCTGACCTGGGCCTGCGGCTTCGTCATGCTCAAGGACGCCAAAAACGTCGACCTCGCCTATGACTTCATCAACAGCCGGCTCGACGCCGACTCGGGTAAGTACCTGATCCAGGCCTACGGCTATGGCAGCTCGCTCAGCACCGCCTTCGCCGGCGTGGCGAAGGACGAACTGGACAAGCTGCAATTGCCGGCGGACCCGGAGGTGATGCTGAAGACCACCATCTTCACCGGCCCGATGAAGCAGAACGACGATGTGGCGAAGATGTTCGAGAAGGTGAAGGCCGGGGGGTGAGCAGCGCAGACCTCACCTTCTCCCCTTGTGGGAGAAGGTGGATCGGCGCGCAGCGCCGAGACGGATGAGGGGTGGTCCAGGGAACGCCAACGTCTCACTCCGCTGGAACACCCCTCATCCGTCGCCTTCGGCGACACCTTCTCCCACAAGGGGAGAAGGGGGAGCTCTTCGGCGCTGCGCCGCGCCAATAGGACAGTTACAAGGACCCACGCATGGACATGCTTGACGACGCAACCGAGAAACCAAAGGCCGACGCCGACATCCGCGTCGGCCGGCGCGTGCGGGCGCTGCGGCTGGAGCGCAATTTGTCGCTGGCCGAGCTGGCAGCAAAAGCCGGCGTCTCCATCGGTGCGCTGAGCCAGATCGAGCGCGGCCTGTCTTCGCTGCGCGTCAAGGTGATCTGGCCGCTTGCGGCCGCGCTCGACATCGAGCCTTCGGCGCTGATCACCGACGGCAACGAAGCCGCCAACGATCTCTATTGCGTGCGCGCCGACAAAAGGCGGCAGCTCCCGGTCAAGTCGGAAGGCATCGCCAAGGCGCTGCTGTCGCCGCCGGGCGCGGCGCTGACCGGCCTCTTGGTGACCGTGGAAGCCGATGGCGGCACGGCGGAAGCCTACGCGCATATCGGTCACGAGTTCGGCTATGTCCTGTCGGGCGAGGTCGAACTGGTGGTGGACTCGACAAAATACGTGCTGAAGAGCGGCGACTCCTTTGCCTTCAAGAGCACGCTTCTGCACGCCTTCCGCAATCCCGGCACCGAGCCTTGCCAGATCCTCTGGGTCAACACCACCAAGCCGTCCGAGGTTCGCGATGGCGCCTGATGCGCTGGTACGCCTGGACACGGTCTCGAAGGTTTTCCCCGGCGGCATTGTCGGGCTCGACGCCGTCGATCTCGACATTATCAGCGGCGAGTTCATCACCCTGCTCGGGCCCTCGGGCTGCGGCAAGACCACCAGCCTGCGCGTCATTGCCGGTTTCGAGAGCCCGTCGAGCGGCAAGGTGCTGCTCGATGGTCGCGACATCACCGCGCTCAGGCCGTTCGACCGTCCCGTCAACACCGTGTTCCAGGATTATGCGCTGTTCCCGCATATGAACGTCGCCGAGAATGTCGGCTTCGGCCTGTCGCTGCGCAAACTGTCCGGCGCCGAGCAGGCAAAGCGCGTCCGCGAAGCCCTCGACATGGTCGGCCTCGCCGACAAGCTCGGCGCCCGCGTTTCCGAACTGTCGGGTGGCCAGCGCCAGCGCGTCGCGCTCGCCCGCGCCATAGTCTGCGAGCCGCGCGTTCTGCTGCTCGATGAACCGCTGTCGGCGCTCGATGCGCATCTGCGCGAACAGATGCAGGTCGAACTGAAGCGGCTGCAGTCGCGGCTCGGCACCACCTTCGTCATGGTCACCCACGACCAGACCGAAGCGCTGTCGATCTCCGACCGCATCGTCGTCATGAACAAGGGCCGCATCGAGCAGATCGCGCCGCCGGCTACGCTTTACGACCGGCCGGCGACGAAATTCGTCGCAAGCTTCATCGGCACCATGAACCTCTTGCAATCGCGCTTCATCGGCCGCGACGGCGACCGCCTGCGCTTCGCCGCTGGCGGGCTTTCGCTGGAAGCAACATCTGAAACCGGCGACACACCCGGCGAAGGCACTGAGCGCACCATCGGCGTTCGCCCCGAGGACTTGCTGGCCACCACCGATGCCGCCGCCGGCACCGCGCCGGCGCGCGTCAACTCCATCGTCTTCCACGGCCGCACGCTGCGGCTGCATGCTGAGCTGGGGCAGGGATTGCCGGTGGTGATCGATGCGCCGCGCCAGGCCGAGGGCTTTCAATTCAGCGTCGGCGACGTGGCGCATATCAGCCTGCGCCGTGGTGCCAACTGCCCTATGCTGCCAAGCTGATCCAACCCAATCCCTTCATCGACGGTTGGATTTAACCTGCTGTGAAGATCGCCAAGGTGGAATTAAGTGTGAATTGACTCGCAAAGGAACATATTCCTACTTTGCGGGATGCCCGAACTAAGCACCCGACCGCGCCGAAATGTGCAAACCCTCTGCTTGGCGCATGAAGTCGGGCAGCTAATTCGTGTTCGATGTCGGAACTGCAACATCACTCGACACTATCTGCCTGGCGATCTCGCAAAGCTGGTTGGTGATATCCCCTTTTGGGATGTGGAGCGGCACATGCGGTGCGAGCGCTGCAAAGGTCGTGAGCTCGATGCAGGCATCATTCTGCCAAGCGCTGCTGAACGCCTTAAAATTCGCGTCAGACGTCTTGTCGAAATCCGCATGGTTCGCCGGGTAATCTGGCGAGACGACGATTGAGGAGAGCCGATTTCGGGCTAAAACAGAGACCCTTGGGCCGGGGCCTGTGGTGGGAACTTGATCTGTGTGGCTGGCTTCTCAACGATCACCAACGCGTCGTTGGGCGCCGTCCGCTGCAAACGCCGTGCTTCCGACCATGGCGCCGTCAGCCAAGCCTCGGTTTCCTCCGGCGTGGTGAGGATCACGGGCATAGCCTTCTCATGTATCGGCGCAATGAGAGCATTAGGCTTGGTGGTCATGAAGGCGTATAGCTCGAAGTCGCCGGGACCGTCCTTGACCTTTCGCACGCCCTGCCAAGACGTCCAGAAACCAGCGAAGAAGAACAGCGGCCGGCTCTCGCCACGGGCAAACCAGTAATTTCGCTGGATTCCTGTTTCCGGGTCTTTATCGTTCGCCGCAGGGCTGGGCTCGGCGAAGCTGGTCACCGGCACGACACATCTGTGCTCGACGCCCACATATTGCTGCCAGTGCGAATATTGCGGATTGCGAACGTTGGTGGTGCCGTAGTCGGCCTTACCTTTCATGCGCTCGGGCGGCGTTGGCAAACCCCAAAGCAGTTTCGCCAGTTCACGCTCCCCATCCGCCCTGTTGCGAACGACCAGCCCAGGTTGATTGGGATAGACATCAAGCGAAGGTTCGAGGTTGCCGCTGATATCGTGCAATGTGCGGGTCCATTGGCGGACCGCCTCTTGCGTCGTCGTGATGTTGTAGAGGTTGCACATGCACCCAGCATTGCGGAATTGGCTTTTGTCTGCAACCGAAGTCGCTGTCCGACGCCGCCGCAATCGTCGTCACACAGCCGCGCTATATCATCGTCCTGACACACCTTGTCAGCTGTCGTGTGGGTAAAGGTGGCGGGCCGGCAAGCGCTTCCCTACTTCAAACCAGTCTGAACAGGAGGAACACACATGACCATCGCGGATGTTGCCAAGGATTTCACCGAAATGCTCCAGCAGGGGGATCACCTGGGTGCTGGTGAAAAGTACAATGCCGATGATATCGTCAGCCTCGAAGCGATGGAGGGGCCGATGGCCATTGCCCGTGGCAAGGAAGCTCTCAGGCAAAAGGGCGAATGGTGGCAAGCGAACCACGAACTCCATGGCGGCTCTGTCGAAGGCCCCTATGTCAACGGCGACCAGTTCGCGGTGCGCTTCAAGTTCGACATAACGCCCAAGGCCACCGGCGAACGGGTCACCATGGACGAGGTTGGCCTGTACACGGTCAAGAACGGCAAGATCACAGAAGAGCGCTTCTACTACTGAGCCCGGGTGCCGTCGGGTTCCGGCGCGCTTCGCTGCACGACCCAAAAACCAGGCGGCCGGGACAAAAGTCCTGGCCGCAGTGGGAAAAGCTCAAATGGTCTTCACATACTGCGCCAACTGATCGGCCACCGTGCCCCAGCCGTCGAAGAACCCCATCTCTTCATGATTGTTGCGGGTAGCCTGGTCGCGATGGATGGCCGTTGCCGTGTAGCGCGTGCCCTTGTCATCCGACTGAAGCGAAATGACTGCGGTGATGAAGGCCTCGCCCGAGGGCCGATAGCCCGGCAGCAGCGCATCGGTCCACACCAGCCGCTCGTTCGGCACGATCTCGAGATAGCAGCAATGGCGGTCGTTGACCTCCTTGCCGTCGGGCGATTGCATGCGCGTCCGGAACAGTCCGCCCGGACGAAGGTCGATCTCGCAATCGGTGATCAGCCAGGGCTTGGGCGTGAACCATTGCTTGACATGCTCCGGCACCGTCATCGCGCTCCACAAGAGTTCGCGCGGCGCGTCGAGCTTGCGCTCCAGCACAAGGTCCAGTCTGGGGTCGGGCTTGAAGGGATAGCTCACTTTTCTTGCTCCTTGAGGCTCATCACATAGGCGTCGAATTGATCGAGTCGGCGCTCCCACAGCGTGCGCTGTTCGGCCAGCCAGTTTTCGGCGAGCTGCAGCGGTTCGGGCGCCAGCTGATAGGTCCTGGTGCGGCCGATTTTTTCCGATCGCACCAGACCGCAGCCTTCCAGCACTTTCAGATGCTCGATGAAGGAAGGCAGCGCCATCTCGAAAGGCTGCGCCAACTCGCTGACCGAGGCCGGACTGCGGTTCAACCGCTCGACCACGCGCCGCCGCGTCGGGTCAGCCAGCGCGCGGAAGATGCCGTCGATCGGCGGGAGACTTGTAGTTGGGGCGTGGAGGCTTGGCATGGGCGATCCTGAGGTCCGTCGACGGGTATAGAAAGATACTTAGGAAAATTCCTTAGTATTGGCAAGCCCTAAAAATGGGCTGATGTGACCGGGGTGCTGGCAAAGCGGGAAGGACGGTTTTAGGCTGTCCGGCGGATTCGACCACCAGCCCAAGGGAAGTGCGTTTTGACGATCACCATGTACGGCATCACCACCTGCGACACGATCAGGAAGGCGCGCACCTGGCTGGAGGGCCACGATGTGCCTTACCGTTTTCACGACTACCGGGCCGAGGGGATAGAGGTGGGCAGACTGGATGGATGGATCGGCAAGGTTGGCTGGGAAAAGCTGCTCAACAAGGGCAGCACGACCTTCCGCGAACTGCCCGACAAGCACAAGCAAGGGCTCGACGAGAAGAAGGCCAGGAAGCTGATGCTGGCCAACCCCACGATGATCAAGCGCCCGGTGCTCGAGGTCGGGGATGAGATTTTGGTGGGGTTCAAGCCGGAGGCTTATGAAGGGGTGGTGAAGTAGCGTAGCCCTGCCTCGTCCAGCCTATGGCGTAGCAAGGAGCGAAGCGACGCAGCGCAGACACGAGGATGACGAACGCGTGGAGGGCGATCGCTAATTGTGAAGGCTTTCGCTTGCGGCGTATGCAGCGGTTCGCTGTCTCTCAACCCGTCCAGCGCAAATACCCCGCCAACGCCACCGCATTGTTATGCGCCTCGTCATGTGCGCCATAAAGCAGCGTCACCTTGGCCTTGCCGAGCAAGCCACGCAGTTTCGCCACCGCTTCTCTATTCCCATCCAGCTCGACCGAATACCGCACCTGAAACTCCGCCCATCGCGCCGGCTCATGTCCGAACCACCTCCGCAATTCATCGCTCGGCGCGATCTCCTTCAGCCACAGCGTCAGCGCGGCATCCTCCTTGCTGATGCCGCGCGGCCAGATGCGATCAACCAGCACCCGCTGCCCATCATCGGGCGCGGGTGCTTCGTAAATTCGCTTGACCGTCAGGTCGAAGGCCATCCGCCCTCCGCGAGCTTACGCCCACTCACCCTTGCGCATCACCGGCACCTTGCGGCCATCCTTGTGCACGCCGTCTATGTCGATCTTGTCGGAGCCGATCATCCAGTCGATGTGGATAAAACTCTTGTTGCCGCCGCGCTGGGCGATTTCGTCCTGGGTGAGCGAGGCGCCGTCGACGAAGCATTTTGAATAGCACTGCCCGAGCGCGATGTGGCAGGCGGCGTTCTCGTCGAACAGCGTGTTGAAGAACAGCAGGCCGCTGGCCGAGATCGGCGAGGAATGCGGCACCAGCGCCACCTCGCCGAGCCGGCGCGAACCCTCGTCGGTGTCGAGCACTTTCTTCAGCACGTCCTCGCCCTTCGAAGCCTTGGCCTCGACGATCCTGCCCTCTTCGAAACGCACCGAGATATCGTCGATCAGCGTGCCCTGGTAGGACAGCGGCTTGGTCGAGGATACACGGCCGGAGACGCGCCGTGCATGCGGCGTGGTGAAGACCTCCTCGGTCGGGATGTTCGGATTGCAGGTGACGCCGTTCTTGGCAGTCGAAGCGCCGCCCATCCATTCATGGCCATCGGCCAGCCCGACGGTGAGGTCGGTGCCCGGGCCGCTGAAATGCAGATCGTGAAAATTATGGCCGTTGAGCCATTCGGTGCGGCTGCGCAACGCTGCATTGTGCGCCGTCCAGTTTGCGATCGGGTCTTCCACATCGACCCGTGATGCCGAAAAGATCGCATCGGCGAGCTTCACCACCGCGACATCGTCGGCATCGCCGGGGAAGACCTGTTTTGCCCAGGCGAGATCTGGGAAAGCGACGATGTTCCAGTTGATGTCGAAGCCGGTGATCTTTTCCAGCGCCGGCTGGTAGGCCATAGAGTTCGCCTTGTTGGCGCGCGCCACTTTCGCCGGGTCCTGCGCCGACAACAGCGACGGGTCCTCGCCGCGCACGGCAAGCCGCGCCGCATTGTTGGAAAAGGCCTTCGCCATGCCTTCATACATCCAGCCGGCGGCGCGGTCGAAGCCGGCATCCGCGCCGTAGCGGAAGCGCGCCAGCGTGATCTCGTCATCATTGAAGATTGGGGTCACCAGGCCGGCGCCCGCTTTATAAGCGTGCTCAACGATGCGCCTGGTCAGCGGCAGTGCGGCGATCGACGAGGTCAGCACCAGATCCTGCCCCGGCTGCAATTGCAGCCCCACCTTGATGGCGACTTCCGCCAGCCTGTCGAGCTTCACCGGGTCGATGGTTGCGGAAACGCCGCGCGAATGTGTGGTCATGATCCTGCCCTGCCTTGGTCTTGGAGGTGAAGCTCCAACATAGATCGGCGCGGCTGTGCTTTCCAGCACCGTCGCGACGGACAGCCCTAGGCAGCGCTTTCCAGCGCGCTGAACTGCGCCACGGTCGCCGCGATTTCCTCGCGGATCCAGATCTTGAAATCGCGCACCTTGCGGCTTTCGGTCTTGGTGGCCGAGGTCACCAGCCAGTAGCCGAGGCCGCTCTGCGCCCGCACGCCGAAAGGCGCGACGAGGCGGCCGTCGGCCAGCGCGTCGGCGGCCAGCAATTGCCAGCCGAGCATGACGCCATGGCCGGCGATTGCCGATTCCAGGCACAGCATCGGGTCGGTGAAGCGCGCGCCTTTGCGGAAGGTGACTGGTTCGACGTCAGCGGCTTTGAACCAGCTCTCCCAATTGATCATCGCCCGCTCGTCGGTGATGGCGCAGGTCTGCGCGAGGTCTTCGATCGATTTCAGTTTCTCGGCGATCACCGGCGCGCAGACCGGGAAGACTTCCTGCGCCAGAAGCAGCTCCGCCCGCCCGCTCGGCCATTTGCCGTCGCCGAGCCGGATGGCGATGTCTATGTCGGAGCGTTCGAGATCGGCGAGCCGCACCGAGGCGTCGATGCGCAACAGCACATTGGGATGCCGGTCGAAGTGACGTGACAGCCGCGGCAGCAGCCATTTCGAGGCGAAGGCCGGCGCCACCGAAACCACCAGCGTGCACTGGCTTGCCTCGTCGGCCAGCGCCACCGCCTGCGCCAGCTCGCGAAAACCGGCGCCCAGCCGGGCGGAAAAAACCGTGCCGAACTCGGTCAGCACCAGCCCGCTCGCCGTTCGTTCGAACAGCGCCTGTCCAAGCTGCTTTTCGGCGCGGTTGATCTGCTGGCTGACGGCGCTGACGGAGACGTTGAGCTCGCCGGCAGCGGCCGCCAGCGAGCCGAGGCGGGCGACGGTTTCGACGGCGCGCAGGCCGTTGAGATGGACGCGGTTCAGCATAGCCATTCCAGTTTTTCTAAACCGGCGCGGCCGAAATCTCAATTGAAAGACGGCGGAATAGAGCAGATTTTAGCGGGACAGTCAGACCGGCGAGTGGGCCGAGGAGGCAAGGATGGTGACGATCTTATCATTGCTCAAGATCTTTGCGGCTGTTGGCGCGCGGCAAGGCCCGCGCCATGCCGGCGACGCCGTCAATTGGGTGATCGATCCCCTGTCGCATCCGGTGTTCGACACCATGTCTGAGCGCGAGCTTGGCGACATGCCGTTCCGGCTGACGGCGCGCCGCACCGCCTACGAGACCGGCGCAATCGGCTGTGGTTGAGATTCTTAGACATTAGTCGCGAGCCTACTGGCCCAACACAAAGCGGATTGTTTCGGCGGCCGCCAAATCTATTGTGCGCTGCAATGAACGCTGCGCCATCACCCTTGCGTCTAGCCGTAGCCGGCATGATCGCCATGGCCGTTGCCATGGGCATTGGCCGCTTCGTCTACACCCCGATCCTGCCCGGCATGATGGAGGAACTGCATCTGTCGCCGGCCGATGCCGGCTGGATCGCTTCGGCCAACTATCTCGGCTACCTCGCCGGCGCGCTTGCGGCGGCCGGCGGCTGGGCGCATGGGCGCGAGCGGCTGCTGATGTTTGGCGGCCTTGCCGCAAGTGCTGCGCTCGCCGGCCTGATGGGGCTGAGCGAGACGATGACCGCCTTTGTCGTCATCCGCTTCCTTGCCGGCCTGGCCAGTGCCTTCGTCATGGTGTTCATGGCCTCGATCGTCTTTGGTCATTTGGCAGCCGCCAACAGAAGCGACCTGCAGGCGCTGCATTTCGGCGGCGTCGGCCTCGGCATCGCGGCATCCTCGGCGCTGATGGCGGTTCTGGTCACCGAACATGCCGGCTGGGCGTCGGGCTGGCTGTGGTCGGCGGCGATTTCCGCCGGCGGCCTTGCGCTTGTCGCCTGGCTTGCCGGCGGCACCGCGCCCGCTACCGGCCTGGCCGGGCGCGAACCGGCGCTGCCCAAGGACCGGTCGCTGATAAAAGTTATCGTTGCCTACGGCCTGTTCGGCTTCGGCTACGTGGTGACGGCGACGTTCCTCGTTGCCATCGTGCGCCAGGGCGGCGGCGGCCGCGTCTTCGAGGCGACCGTCTGGATGGTCACCGGCCTTGCCGGCTTCCCCTCGGTGTGGCTGTGGCAGAAGGTAGCGGCACGGATCGGGCTTTATGCCGCCTATGCCTTGGGCTGCCTGGTCGAAGTGGTCGGCGTCACCGCCAGCGTCGCCATGGGCGGCGCCGCCGGCCCGTTGCTCGCGGGCGTCCTGCTCGGCGGCACCTTCATCGCCGTTACAGCACTCGGCCTGCAGACCGCCAGGCAGCTCGTGCCGCAGGCGCCGCGCCGGATCTTCGCCATGATGACCGCCGCCTTCGGCATCGGCCAGATCGTCGGCCCTGTCGTCGCCGGCCTGCTGGCGCAAGCCTCGGGCAACTTCTTCCTCGCCTCGATCGTCGCTGCTGGCGTATTGCTGGTATCTGCTGGGATCACCTGGTCGGCCGCGCCAAAATCGCCATGATTGTGGTCTTGCTCGATGCCGGGCATCGGGCACGGGCATTTGCTTTCCACCTAATGTGTGACTTTATGCCCGCTGAACCCCGCTGATTTGCGCATCGACCGAGGATTTCACCACAGTGTTCGTATCCTTCTTCCCGCAGCCGAAGCTGTTTTTCACCTCGGCCGCCGTCTGGAGCCTTTTGCTCATCATAATTTGGTTTTTCGGCGGCCAAGAGCTGGGTACCCTGATTGGGCTTGCTCCGGTGGCAGCCGACACGCCCGTTGGCGTTGAAGTCTTTTGGTCTGACCCGTTCGTCTGGTTCTACCTATACTACGGCACAGGCGTAGCGCTTTTCGCTGGCTTTTGGAGGTGGTATTCACCCCATCCTTGGCAGAACTGGTCGATCCTTGGGTCCGCGCTCATTCTCTTCGTGATCTATTTCCAGGTTCAAGTGGATGTAGCCTTTAACGCTTGGTACGGACCGTTCTACGATCTCATACAGCGGGCGCTCGGCAAGGCGTATTCGACAACGCCGTGGGATTTCTACAGCCAACTGCTGACCATCTCCTGGGTCGCTGGATTGGCCGTTGCCGTGGGTGTCCTTAACCTATTTTTTGTGAGCCATTGGATCTTCCGCTGGCGCACGGCGATGAATGAATACTACATGTTCTATTGGGACAGGCTTCGCACTATCGAAGGAGCGTCGCAGCGTGTCCAGGACGACACCATGCGCTTTTCCACGACGATGGAAGCACTCGGTGTGAATTTGGTCCGCTCGGTAATGACGCTGATCGCATTCTTGCCCGTTCTCCTCGTTCTGTCGAAAAATGTAACTGAATTGCCAATCGTCGGAGAGGTCCCTTACTCCCTAGTGGTGGTAGCGATTGTTTGGTCGATTTTTGGGACTACTTTCTTGGCGCTCGTCGGCATCAAGTTGCCAGGCCTCGAATTCCGTAACCAGCGCGTCGAGGCTGCCTATCGAAAAGAACTTGTTTATGGTGAAGATGATCCGAATCGTGCTCGGCCGCCCACTGTCGCCGAACTATTTAACAATGTGCGGCGAAATTACTTTAGGCTTTACTTCCACTACATGTATTTCAATGTGGCTCGCATATTTTATCTTCAGATAGATAATATATTCCCTTATATAGTATTGGTCCCAACGATGGTGGCCGCCAAAATCAGTTTGGGTCTATTGAACCGAATTCTCGATGCCTTCGGGCAAGTGCGCTCCTCGTTCCAATATCTCGTCAATGCGTGGACAACGATTGTCGAGCTTCTGTCCATTTACAAGCGCCTGCGTGCCTTCGAGGCAATTATCCACGGCGAGCGGCTTCCCGATATCGATCGTCGTTTCCTCGCGCGCCAGGCAAAGGAACCCGACCCGGCTTGATCCTATTTGCACAGACGGTTGGCGGCTCAGCCGCCCACCGCCGCCTGCCTCTCGCTACCACGTTGCCGCTGCACATAATCGCGAAAACTGATGCATTCGACGTCGGCTTTCACGCACGTCTCGTCGGCAAAGCGCTCCAGCGCGTTCCAGTAGGCGCCGTCATTCATCAGCGTGAAATGGAAGCTCAGCACCAGCGGGATGCGCTTGCCCTGATATTGCTTGTCGAAGGCGGCGCGGAACGCCTGGTAGGTCCGATCGCTGAACTCGGCTGCCTGGCTCGGCCGCTCGAAACCGCCGGAATGCCTGACATAGAGATTGTAGTCCATGGCGATCACCGGCCTTGAACTCGGGCCTTCCGGGATCTGTGGCAGCGAAAAGCGGGTCAAGCCGCCGCTGGTCGGCGGCTCGACCGGGCCATTCGAAATGCCGCTGGCGTCATAGTGGTAGCCTGTTTCAGCCAGGGCCTCGTAGAGCCCTTTGCCGGTCGAGAGGTAGGGTGCGCGAAAGCCGACAACCACATATGCGATAGCGTGCCAGCCTGCCGGCTCGGGTGCTATGCCGTTGATCGTATAGGCGTTCTCCAGAATGCGCCCGAACGATGCGAATTCCTTCAGCCAGTCGGTCTTGCTCCAGTCCTTGCCGTCGAAATGGCCGCAGCCATGGCTGGCAATGTCATGGCCCTCCGCAGCGGCAAGCCCGATCTGGTCGAGTCGGTCCGCGACTTCCTGCTTCGAGACGGCAAAGCCGATGTTGGATTTGCCCGCGGACCTGGCCGGCGCGGTGTATTCGGCGCGTGTCTGCTGCGACAGCAGGAACACGCAGGACAGAAAGTAGGTGAAATGCGCGCCGGTGCGCTTGGCCAGCGCCCGGCTGCGCTGCCATTGCGAGATCTCCCGGGCGCTATCGAACGAGATGATGACGATTTGCTTCGGCTTTGCCGGGGCAGGCGGCGCCGGCGGGTCGGCGAAAGCCGCACCAGCCATGGCAAGCACGGCTGAGGAAAACGCAACAACGCGGGACAAACGTGGCATCGGCAATCTGGGCTTGATCTGGAGGCAGTCCAAGCCGGCTATCGGCAAAATGTGGCGTGGGTGCGATCAACGTCGGCAGCTATGCGCCCGGCGATTAGCCGATTTTCCTGCCGAGCCCCTTCCATGCCCGCGAAATTTCGCTAAAACGCGGGCTCAAGAAGCGCCCCTGTTAGGGCAGCAATGGTTTTGATTGATGTCCGACGACAGTTTTATCCGCGAAGTCAACGACGAGATCCGTCGCGAGCAGGCGCAGGCGCTATGGGACCGCTTTGGTCCGGCGATCCTTGGCCTCGCCATCCTGGTGGTGCTTGGCACCGCCGCCTTCGTCGGCTACCGCTATTGGGACGAGACCCGCGCCAACCGCTCCGGCGATGCCTTCTCGCAGGCGCTGAAGCTTGCCAATGACGGCAAGAGCGACGAGGCGCTGACCGCCCTCGAACAGCTGGAAAAGGACGGCTACGGCGCCTATCCGCTGCTCGCCCGCATGCGCGCGGCAACCGTCAAGGCCGACAAGGGCGACTTTGCCGCCGCCGTTACGGATTTCGATGGCGTCGCCGCCGACACCGCCATTCCGCAGGGCATTCGCGACATGGCGCGCCTGCGGGCAGCCCTGCTGCTCGTCGATCACGGCTCCTTCGCCGATGTCTCCAGCCGCGTCGAGGCGCTGACCGCCGACAACAACACGCTGCGCCACACGGCGCGCGAAGCGCTCGGCCTTGCCGCCTGGAAGGAAGGCAAGACCCAGGATGCGCTGAAGCTGTTCGACCAGATCGCCGCCGATGACGGCGCCCCGCGCAACGCGCGCCAGCGGGCGACGCTGATGTCCGAACTGATCCGCGGCTCGGGCGCGTCATGATACGCATCGCCCAAAGCCTGCCCTCGGGCCTGACCCAAGGGCGCGCTGCGGTTTGGGCGATGATATGGATAGCCGGATGAGCTTCAAAGTCGCCATTATCGGCCGGCCCAATGTCGGCAAATCCACGCTTTTCAACCGGCTGGTGGGACGGAAGCTGGCGCTTGTCGACGACACGCCGGGCGTGACCCGCGACCGTCGCGTCCACGCGGCCAAACTCTACGATTTGCATTTCGACGTCATCGACACCGCCGGCTTCGAGGACGCGGCCGCCTCGACGCTGCCCGGCCGCATGCGCGCGCAGACCGAGATCGCCATCCGCGAAGCCGACCTGATCTTCTTCACCATCGACGCCAAGTCCGGGCTTTTGCCCGACGACCGCACCTTTGCCGAGATCGTGCGCAAGTCCGGCAAGCCGGTCGTGCTGGTCGCCAACAAGGCCGAGGCCAAGGGCGCCCAGGGCGGCATGCTGGAAGCCTGGGAACTCGGCCTCGGCGAGCCGATTCCAGTCTCGGCCGAGCATGGCCAGGGCATGCCCGATCTGCGCGACGCGGTGATCGAGGCGCTGGGCAAAGACCGCGCCTTCGGCGAGGAAGAAGACGAGGCCGAGGACGTCGCCGCCAGCGAGGTGCTGATCGGCGAGGACATCACCGATCCCGACGCCGAACCCGCCTATGACGACACCAAGCCGATGCGCATCGCCGTCGTCGGCCGGCCCAATGCCGGCAAGTCGACGCTGATCAACGCGTTGATCGGCGAGGAGCGGCTGCTGACCGGCCCGGAAGCCGGCATCACCCGCGATTCCATCTCCGTCGACTGGGACTGGCATGGCCGCCGGCTAAAACTGTTCGACACTGCCGGCATGCGCCGCAAGGCCAGGATCCACGAGAAGCTGGAAGTGATGTCGGTGCAGGACGGCTTGCGCGCCATCCGCTTTGCCGAGATCGTCATCATCGTGCTCGACGCCACCATCCCGTTCGAGAAGCAGGATCTGCAGATCGCCGACCTGATCATCCGCGAGGGCAGGGCGCCGGTCATCGCCTTCAACAAATGGGACCTGATCGACAATCCGCAGGAACTGCTGACGGAACTGCGCGAAAAGACCACACGGCTTTTGCCGCAGGTGCGCGGCATCCAGGCGGTGACGGTTTCGGCCGAGACCGGCCGCAGCCTCGACAAGCTGATGGATGCCGTCATCAAGACGCACAAGGTGTGGAACAGCCGCGTTTCCACCGGCAAGCTCAACCGTTGGCTGGAAAGCATTCTGGCGCATCACCCGCCACCCGCCGTCGCCGGCCGCCGGCTCAAGGTCAAATATGTCACCCAGGCCAAGACCCGGCCGCCGGGTTTCGTCGTCCAGTGCTCGCGGCCCGACGCGATGCCGCAATCCTACGTGCGCTACCTCTCCAACAGCCTGCGCGAAGCCTTCGACATGCCCGGCGTGCCGATCCGGATAGCGCTGCGGACTTCGGACAACCCGTTCGCGGGGAGAGCGAACAAGCGCAAGTGAGCGATGACGGTTGCGGAATTCTCCGCAAGATTGGCGGGACAGCACCCCCCTCTGCCCTGCCGGGCATCTCCCCCGCAAGGGGGGAGATCAGTCGTTTCGTCTTTGGAGCCTCTCTTGCAACGTTGAAAATTGGCGAAAGCATTCGCGAGATCCAATCTCCCCCCTTGCGGGGGAGATGTCCGGCAGGACAGAGGGGGGTGTGACGGAACGCTACGCTGGACAGCCGCTTCCGTCTAAGCGACCTCTCTCAACCGCTCGTCCTGCGGCAGCGCCGCCACCGCCGCGTGCCACAATATATCCGCCAGCCGCGCCGCCACCGGGTCCAGTTCGGCGTCTTTCTGGTGCAGCACCAGCGCCATGGTCGGCAGCGCGGGTAAGCCCAGCGTTTGCGGCGCCATCGCCCTGACATTGGCCGGCAGGCCGATATCGGTGCGGATCGTCAGGCCGAGGCCGGCGGCGACCGCCGCCCAGATGCCGCCAAGGCTGGGGCTGGAGAAGGCCATCCGCCATGGCAGGCCGGCGCGGTCGAGCGTTTCCGTCGTCACTGTGCGCAGCAGGCATGGCGCTTCCAGCGCCACCAGCGGCAGTGCCTCGCCCTCGCGCAGCCTGGTCTCGATCAGCTTTGCCGGCCCGATCCAGCGCAATTGCGCGCCGCCGACATGCCGGCTGTAAGGCAGCGCCTGGCCGCTGTCCCAGGCCAGCGCAATGTCGAGATTGCCTGATGTGATCCGCTCGGCGAGTTCATAGCTGCGCCCGATCCGCGCCTCGATCTTGACCTTGGGGTGCGCGCGGGCGAAGCGTCCGAGCACCTCCGGCAGCACCGCCTCGCCGAAATCCTCCTGCAGGCCGAGCCTGACCCAGCCTTCCAGTTCCACGTCGTGGATGGCCGAGGCCGCCTCGTCGTTCAACTCGAGCAGCCGCCTGGCATAGCCGAGCATGGTTTCGCCGGCTTCGGTCAACGCCAGTCCGCGGCCCGACTTGCGGAAGATCGGCGTCGCCGCCTGGTCCTCCAGCTTCTTCAGTTGCGCGCTCACCGCCGAGGTCGAGCGTCCAAGCCGGTCGGCGGCCTTGGCGAAGCTGCCGAGTTCCATGCCGGTGACGAAGCTTCGGAGGACATCGAGGTCGAAGGTTACGCGGCGCATCTCAACGATCCTGTTTTTCGGGTACGATTGTCAAAAAATTCCCGATATTCGGGATGAAGTTATGGCGGTAAAGACGAGGTGTCAAGGTCCCGAGAGGGCATCAACAGGAGTCCCGCCATGTCGATTGCCGACGCAAATTGTGAGCCAGGCCGGGTTGGCCGAGCCGCCGCCGTCAGGTCGAAGGCTGAACGATTTCGCGCCAATCATCGCTGGAAGGTGCTTGGCATCGGCGTTGCCGCCAATGCCAGTTTCTCCGCCACCTTCGCCGGCATACCGGCGGCGGCGGTGTTTCTGCGGTCGGGCTATCACTTGAGCAATGGCAATCTCGGCCTGGTCCTCGGCCTTCTCGGACTGGGCGTTGCCTTGAGCGAACTGCCCTGGGGTCTGCTCACCGACCGCTGGGGCGATCGCGGCGTGCTATTGACCGGCCTTGGTGCGACCGCGGCGTGGCTCGCCCTGATGGCGTTGTTCATCGTGCCCTCAGTGACCTATGTGCCTGGCGTCGCAATGCTGGCCGCATGCCTTCTGGTCACCGGCCTGCTCGGCGGCAGCGTCAACGGTTCCAGCGGCCGCGCCATCATGGCCTGGTTCCACGAAGGCGAACGTGGCTTTGCCATGAGCATCAGGCAGACCGCGGTGCCGCTCGGCGGCGGGCTCGGCGCGCTGGTCCTGCCGTCGCTGGCATCGGTGCACGGTTTCGCGGCGGTCTTCGGGCTGCTGGCCGCCATGAACGCCGTCTCTGCGCTGTTTGCCTGGCGATGGCTGCACCAGCCGCCGGAATTGGACAATGCCGGCAGCATGGCCATGGCAAAGTCGGGCGGTCCGGCGCCGCTGCGCAATGTCGAGGTCTGGCGCATCGCCACCGCCATCGGCCTGCTCTGCTTTCCGCAAGTGGCGGTGCTCACCTTCGCCTCCGTCTTCCTGCACGATTTCGCCGGCATGGCCACGCTCACGATCAGCGCCAGCCTTGCCGCGGTGCAGACCGGCGCGATGGTGATGCGCGTCTGGAGCGGCCGCTTCACCGACCGCCATGGCAACCGCCGCTGGTTCCTGCGCCTCTGCAGCATGACGAGCGCGCTTGGCTTCGCGGCCGTCTGCTTGCTGGTCCTGGCGGCAGGAGCCACGCCAGACGCCCATGCCGCGTTGATCCCGGCGATCGACGTGCTGCTGGTCGTTGCCGGCATTTCGGTCTCCGCCTGGCATGGCGTCGCCTACACCGAACTCGCCACGCTTGCCGGCGCCAGCCGCGCCGGAACCGCGCTCGGTCTTGCCAACAGCTTCGTCTTCATCGCCTTCTTCGTGGTGCCGACCGCCATTCCGGCTTTGCTGCTCATCTGGTCGTGGCCTGGCGTCTGGCTGGTGGGCGCGCTCTGCGCCATGATTGCATGGCCAATTTTCCTGCGGCCGAACTGACGGGTTGGCCGGCCTGCAAGCGGCGTCCCATTTCGGGCCGCTTCGGAAAAACACGATCAACCGCGTTAACCCCGCATCAAGGTTAATGCTTCACTTTGGCTCTCCAGTGGCTCAGTGGCGTTTCTGGAGAGTTCCCCGTGCATCGACGTGTCCTGAAGCGGCTGGCCGCCGCCGCCGGTGAGAAAAAACGTTCCTTCGTATCGCCATTGGTCATCGGGCTCGGCATCTGGATCGGCTTTCCAACTGTCGTCGCCTACCAGGACATGGGCAGCTTGATTTCCG
The DNA here is from genome assembly GCF_040318435.1 of Mesorhizobium sp. M1143. Lineage (NCBI taxonomy): Bacteria > Pseudomonadati > Pseudomonadota > Alphaproteobacteria > Hyphomicrobiales > Phyllobacteriaceae > Mesorhizobium > Mesorhizobium sp. M1143. The sequence continues at coordinate 70,045 of NZ_JAMYMJ010000022.1, forward strand.
GCCTCGAAGCCTCGGGCACCCGCTGGAACTCTTATGTCGAGCGCTCCGTCGCCGGCTCGGTTCATGCCGCCGAAATGCCTTTCATCGATTCCGTCACCACCGGTTCGCTCTCGGGTTCGGGCGTGCGCCTGCCCGGCGTCGGCAAGGTCTCGTTTCGCGGCAAGGGCAATGTCGCCGGCATCACGCCCGACGAGGACCGCATCATGCGCGCCGACAAGAAGGGCCGCATCATCCAGGTCTCGCCGGTGGCGCCGCCGAAGAACTTCAATGCCGGCTCGATCTTTCAGCGCACGTCCTCGCTGCTGCGGCCGAGCATGGACAGCGGCCTGAAGCTCGCCTTCGCCAAGCCCGGCATCAAGGGCAAGGAAATCCAGATCGCCCAGGCCTTCCACACCAACGTGGACAAGAAGCCCGATCCCGGCGTGCCGGCCATGCTTGCCGCGTTGGTCAACAATGACAGACCGGACGTGCTGGCCACCGCCTATGCCCAGGCCGAACCCGATTACGCCAAGGCCTCACCCTTCGAAGCGCTGCTGCAGGACGAGGAGCCGAGCAGCGGGCGCTTCATTCCGCCGATGGCCAAGGGTGACCACTCGTGGATCCAGAACCCGCTGCCGGCCAGCGTCTTCTCCACGAAGGAGCAGGCCTGCCTCGCCAACGGCATCTATTTCGAGGCGCGCGGCGAATCCGTGCGCGGCCAGGCCGCCGTCGCGCAGGTCATTCTCAACCGCGTCCGCAATCCGGCCTATCCGAACTCGATTTGCGGCGTCGTCTACCAGAACGACAACTGGCTGAACCGCTGCCAGTTCTCCTTCGCCTGCGACGGCAGCAAGAAGCGCATCGAGAGCCCCGCCCATTACAAGACCGCGCAGGACGTCGCGATGGCGGTCACCGCCGGCAAGATATTCATTCCCGAAGTCGGCTCATCGACCCACTACTACGCCAACTACGTCCATCCGGGCTGGGCGCGCACGATGCAGAAGATGACCAAGATCGGCCTGCATATCTTCTACCGCACCTATGGCGGCGGCTGGAGCTGAGCCCTTCGGCTTGCCTGTCGCAAACGAACCGCAAAGGCCCTGGAAGCCGAAATCGGACAGCGGTCGCCGGACGGATTCGGGGCATGTGCCGACCCGATAGTGCCGGGCACGATGTCGCACCTCGCCAAGTAATTGATTCCAATAGAAAAAATACATGGCTTTGAAGTCCCGCCCGTGGCTTGACGGGCGCAAACCCTCTAACTATGTTGCCGGCGACTTTAGAAGCGGACGGACGGTGACGGTCTGACCGGGCAGGGGGGTTACGATGGCCGACAAGAACGGGCCAGACGGAACCGGAGAAACCGGCCGCGGCAGCAAGCACGAGGCCGACATCCGCGACGAAGATCTCGAACGCCGCCGGCGTGAGCTTGGAGCATCGCTTGCGACAAGACGGCCGGATCAGCTCGAGGGGAATGACGGCGCGAAAGCGACGGCCGGATATGGCCAGGCGCTCAAGCTGTCCAGCGAGTTCATCGCCGGGATAGTGGTGGGTGTGGGCCTTGGCTGGTTTCTGGATCGCGTGGCGGGAACCTCGCCATGGGGTCTGGTCGTCGGCTTGTTGCTGGGCTTTGGCGCCGGCGTGCTCAATGTCCTGCGTTCGTCAGGTGTTGTGGCGGAATTCGGAAAAAGCGAGAAGTCGCACGATCCGAAAGAATGAAATGGCGCGCCGCCAATGGCGCACAAGGACACTTAAGGCCGCTCGCGGTTTTGACGGGGATGTAAATGGCTGCTGACAAGGTCGATCCGATCCACCAGTTCCATATCGTCAAGCTGATTCCGATCAATATCGGAGGCTATGACCTGTCCTTCACCAATTCGTCCCTGTTCATGGTCGCGACCGTGCTCGTCGCATCGGCGTTTCTGTACCTCTCGACCTCCAGCCGCAGCCTTGTTCCCGGGCGCCTGCAGTCGGTTTCGGAAATGGGCTACGAGTTCGTCTCCAACATGCTGCGCGACGCCGCCGGAACGCAGGGCATGAAGTTCTTCCCCTTCGTGTTCTCGCTGTTCATGTTCGTGCTGGTCGCCAACCTGCTTGGCCTTTTCCCCTACTTCTTCACCGTCACCAGCCACATCATCGTCACCTTCGGCCTCGCAGCCCTCGTGATCGGAACCGTCGTTGTCTACGGCTTCACGAAGCACGGTCTGGGCTTCCTCAAGCTCTTCGTGCCGCACGGCGTTCCGGTGTTCCTGTTACCGCTGGTGGTGCTGATCGAGGTGATCTCCTTCGTGTCGCGCCCGGTCAGCCTCTCGGTTCGTCTGTTCGCCAACATGCTGGCCGGCCACATCACCCTGAAGGTGTTTTCGGGCTTCGTCGTCAGCCTGAGCGCGCTCGGCGCCGTCGGCGTTGCCGGTTCGGTGTTGCCGCTGGCCATGGCAGTCGCGCTGACCGCGCTGGAATTGCTGGTCGCTTTCCTGCAGGCCTACGTCTTTGCGGTGCTGACCTGCATGTATCTGAACGACGCCCTGCATCCCGGGCACTGACCTTAGAATTTCCGGCATCTTTCGCCGGATGGAATTGCAACGGAATTACAGATCCAAAGGAGTTTAAAATGGACGCAGAAGCAGCAAAGTACATCGGCGCCGGTATCGCTTGCCTGGGCATGGGCGGCGCGGGCATTGGCCTCGGCAACATCTTCGGCAGCTACCTGGCGGGCGCCCTGCGCAATCCGTCGGCCGCCGATGGCCAGTTCGGCCGCCTGATTTTCGGCTTCGCCGTGACCGAAGCTCTGGGCATTTTTTCGCTTCTCATCGCGCTTCTCGCCCTGTTCGGCTGAGCCCCTGTTCGGCCAATTATCGGTCGGACGAGCATTGGGAAGAATTGGCTGGCCGCATTCCTGCGGCCATGCCTGATATCAGGGGATAGTCCATGTTCGTGACATCTGCGTTTGCGCAAGAGTCCGCACCCGCCGCTGAAGGCGCCCATACCGGTACGGAAGGCGGCACGCATTCCGGCGCCGGCGTGCCTGCCGAGGCGCACGGCACGTTCCCGCCATTCGATCCGGCGACGTTTCCGTCCCAGCTTCTGTGGCTGGCGATCACGTTCGGGCTGTTCTATCTGTTCCTGAAGAAGGTGGTGATGCCGCGCCTTGGCGGCATCATCGACGTCCGCAGCGATCGCATCACGCAGGACCTCGACCAGGCCGCCAGGCTGAAGGGCGAGGCCGACGCCGCCGTTGCCGCTTACGAGCAGGAACTTGCGGAAGCCAAGGCCAAGGCCAACGCGATAGGCCAGCAGGCCAACGACGCTGCCAAGGCTGAAGCCGAGGCTGCCCGCAAGAAGGTCGAGGCCGCCCTCGACAAGAAGCTCGGCGAGGCCGAGGCCAGCATTGCTTCCATCAAGGCCAACGCCATGAAGGAAGTCGGCACGATTGCCGAGGACACCGCTTCAGCCATCGTCGATGCGCTTGTCGGCGGCAAGACGAGCAAGGCCGAGATCTCGGCTGCGGTCAAATCCGTGGCCCGGTGAGGAGCACATCATGGACGCCACATCTCTCGCAACGCTTTGGGCAACAGTTGCCCTCGTCATTTTCCTCGGCGTTGCCGTTTACATCAAGGTGCCAGGCCTGATCGCCAAGTCGCTCGACGCCCGTGCGACCAAGATCAGCGACGAGCTTGCGGAAGCCCGCCGGTTGCGCGAAGAGGCCCAGCAACTGCTCGGCCAATACCAGAAGAAGCGCAAGGAAGCAGAGCAGGAGGCCGCAGCCATCGTCGCTGCCGCCAAGCGCGAGGCCGACATGCTTGCCGCCGAGGCGCACAAGAAGACCGAAGACTATGTCACCCGCCGCACCGCGCTTGCCGAGCAGAAGATCGGCCAGGCCGAGCGCGAAGCCGTCGCCGAAGTGCGCGCCAGCGCCGTCGACATCGCCGTCGAGGCGGCCCGCACGCTGCTTGCCGGCAAGATCGACGCCAAGGTCGGCGCCGACCTGTTCAAGTCCGCGCTGCAGGACGTGAAGGCCAGGCTGAACTGAGCGGCGTTAACTCGCTGACATCAAGCCGCCCGGGCAACCTGGCGGCTTTTTTGTTGAGCGGCGACGGAGATTGGCGAAGGCGGTGGTGCGCCTGATCTCCCCCCTCGAGGGGGAGATGTCGCCAAAGGCGACAGAGGGGGTCGGTTCGACCAGGCGCGACGCTCTTTCTGCGACCAAGAAGGGCTAGCGCTTCACGCGCGGTGACCCCCTCTGGCCTGCCGGCCATCTCCCCCTCAAGGGGGGAGATTTAGCTGTCCAACCCGACAAACCCTTCTTCCTCAACCACCTCAACCCCACCCAGCCTGAACGGCGCGAATGACGCCCGGTGCAGCCTTGCCACCGGACCATGCGCTTCGATCGCGGTGCGGTGCCGCACGGTGGCGTAGCCCATATGGACTTCGAACCCGTAGCGTTCGTGGTGGCTGCCGCAGCCGCACATCATGCGGTCGCGCATCACCTTGGCGACGATCGAGGCGGCGGCGATCGATTGCGAGCGCTGGTCGCCCTTGATCAGCGCGCGGCCTTCGCAGAGGAGGCCCGGCGGCACATCGCGGCCATCGGCCAGCGCCAGCTTCGCCTGGATCGGCAGGCCGGCAAGGGCGCGGCGCATGGCTTCCAGGCTGGCCTTGAGGATATTGCTGCCGTCAATGCCTTCGGCGCTGACCGAGGCCATCGACACGCCGAGCGCTGACCCCAGGATTTTCAGGAACAGCGCCTCGCGCTGCAAATGGTTGAGCCGTTTGGAATCGTCTAGCCCGTCGGGAATGTTGGCGGGATCGAGGATCACCGCCGCCGCCACCACCGGCCCGGCCAGCGGACCGCGGCCGGCCTCGTCCATGCCTGCCACCGGCCACAGGCCTTCAGCCATCGCCTTCGTCTCGAAGGAGAAGTCGGGCTTTTCGACGATTTCTAAAAGAAGCGGAGAATCGGAACGCGCGCGAGCCATGTTGCGGCGAGGTTCGCATCGGCTCCGATTCTCCGCAAGTCCCTCCAGGGTCGAGTGGGGCAAGACCGGGAGGGCACCGTCTGCAGGCCGGGGGACAGGCCGGACGGGATTCTTGGGTCGCCTGCCAACCACGAGGGCAGGGCAGGCGCTACTCTCAGAGCAGCATCAGCTGCTCGGTCGCCTTGGCGGCGGCGACAAACTGGTCGGTTCGGAGCGTGCGCCGCTCGGCGTTGAGGCCGAGCCGCTTGGCCGTGATCTCGAAGCGCCGGCCGATCTGCCAGGCATAGGGGCCGGCGCCTTTCATCCGCTTGCCCCATTCCGAATCATAGTCCTTGCCGTCGCGCATCGAACGGATCAGCGACATCACGTGCCGGTAGCGGTCGGGATAGTGGCGCAGCAGCCAGTCCTTGAAGATCGGCGCCACCTCGAGCGGCAGGCGCAGGATGACATAGCCGGCCTCGCGGGCGCCTGCGGCGCGTGCCGAATCGAGGATACGCTCCATCTCCTGGTCGGTCAGGCCGGGAATGATCGGCGCCACCATGACAGAGGCCGGGATGCCGGCATCGGAAAGCTGCCGGATTGCCTCAAGCCGCTTGGTCGGCGTCGACGCGCGTGGCTCCATGGTGCGCGCCAGCATGCGGTCCATCGTCGTCACCGACAACGCCACCTTGGCCAAGCCCCGTTCGGCCATGCGCGACAATATGTCGATGTCGCGCGTCACCAGATGGGATTTGGTGACGATGCCGACCGGATGGCCGCGCGCCTCCAGCACTTCGAGGATCTCGCGCATGATCCGGTATTGTTTCTCGATCGGCTGGTAGGGATCGGTGTTGGTGCCGATGGCGATGGTGCGCGGCTGATAGCCATCCTTCGACAGTTCCTTGTCGAGCAGCCGCGCCGCATCCGGCTTGGCAAACAGCTTCGCTTCGAAATCCAGCCCAGGCGACAGGCCCATGAAGGAATGCGTCGGCCGGGCGAAACAATAGACGCAGCCATGCTCGCAGCCGCGATAGGGGTTGATCGAGCGGTCGAAGGAAATGTCGGGCGATTCGTTGCGGGTGATGATGGTGCGCGGCTTCTCGACCTGCACTTCGGTCTTGAACGGCGGCAATTCCTCCAGCGAATTCCAGCCGTCGTCGAACACATGCCGGCTGACCGGCTCGAACCGGCCGGACGGGTTGATGCCAGCGGAACGGCCGCGGTTGCGATCCGGACGGACGCGCATGCCGCTCTGTTCGATCATCGCATTGGCCATCTCGGCTCGCCCTGCTCCGAAAGCAGCAATGTCCGCACGCACGATATGTTCCATTTTGGCCCTTTCCCAAGGACTGTCGGCTGGCTGTCGAATCGCTCTGTTCATGAAAATAATCCTATTTCGCTGATGAGAACAAAGCAAGAACTTTTTAGTTGGACCATGCAAAACTGGCGCTGCGCCGGGCTTTCCGCTATTCGGCTAAAAATGCTCAGCGTTCTCATCGAAACCCGGGATGACGAAGAAGGCCTTGCCCGCACGCTCGCCTCATTGATCGGCGGCGCGGTCGAGGGCGTGGTACGCGATGTCATCGTCTGCGACACCGGCTCGACCGACCAGACGCATCGGGTTGCCGATCATGCCGGCTGCCATTTCGTCGCCGGCGGCATCGGCGCGGGAATCAGGCAGGCGAAGGGTGACTGGCTGCTGTTTCTCGAGCCGGGCGCAAGGCTGGCCGACGGCTGGATCGACGACGTCGTCGCTCACACGGCGCGGCAAACCATGCCGGCGCGCTTTTCCCGTGCGCGCGGCAGCCGCACGCCGTTCCTGTCACGGGTGTTTTCGGGCAACCGGGCGCTGGCCGAAGGGCTGGTCATCAGCAAGCGCCAGGCCGCTGCCCTGTCGAAGAACGCGCACAGCGCCGAAGCCCTTGCGCGCGGTCTCGCCACCAGGCGGCTCGACGCCGAAATCTGGCTGGCGCCGAAGAAGTGATGTTTCTCCCTTCTCCCCGTTCCCAGGGAGAAGGGTGCCCGAAGGGCGGATGAGGGGCAGCGTCGGCGTCCCCCCGGAATTGACACTGTCCGCTGCGCCGTCCGGCTTTTTCGCCGCAAAAACCTATTGTGCATTGCACAAAAGCTGACGCGGGATTAGCATTCCGTTGATGCGGGATATCGGGTTTGGGTAGTGCCGGAGCGGTAAGCAAGCGCCGCGTCGTCGTTGCTGCCGTTCATATCTGAGGACCCCGATGAACCTTTCGTCCCCTGACAAATCCGGCGCCCCCAGTCTGGAAGCCATTGCCCGCAACGGCAGCCTGCTCCGCCGCATTGCGGTGCGTATCCCGACCTATCTGTCCGACCTGCGCGAAAATCCCGCATGGCTGCCGATGTTCGTGCTTGCCCGCACCATGCCGGCGCGCAAGCTGCACTGGCTTGGCGCCAAAGCCGCGCGCCCCGCGCAGAGTGCCGGAGCGACGATGTTCAGGGGCGTCGACCTCAAGTCGATCGTCGCGGCGCTGCGCACCGATGGCCTGTTCTCCGGACTGGTCCTTCCGCAGGCAATCCACGAAGAGATCGCCAGCTTTGCTCAGAGCACGCCGTGCTTCGGCAATTTCGACCGCCGGCTCGAATTCATGCCCGGAGAACACGCAGAAGCCGAGAAGCGGTTCGGCCGCTCTTTGCTCAGCGGCCACTATTTCGAGCGCATCCTCGGCTGCAAGGCGGCACTCGCCATCCAGAACGACCCGCTGCTGCTCGACATCGCCCAGCACTATCTGGGCGGGCAGGCAAAGCTGATCACCACGCGTGTCTGGTGGAGCTTTCCGACCGGCGAGGCTTCCGACGCCGACAAGAACCTTGCCTCGCTCGGCAAATATCATTTCGATCTCGACGACTGGCGGATGCTGAAATTCTTCTTCTATCTCAAGCCCTGCGATGCCGGCACCGGCCCGCATGTCTATGTCAAAGGCAGCCACAACAGGCGCAGCCTCAAGCACCAGTTGACGCTGCTGGTCGGCCATCCGGCGCAAGACGTGCTCAAGGTCTATGGCGACGACAGCCCGGTCACGCTGACCGGCGAGGCCGGCCTCGGCTTCGTCGAGGACCCGTTCGGCTTCCACATGGGCACCGTGCCGTCCACCACGCCACGGCTGATGATGGAGGTCGGCTTCGGCGTCTCGCCGCCCTCGCGCCGCCGCTTCCACGGCGAACCGGTCATCCGCTGAGGCCGGAGCGGATCTCGACCGGCATCCAGCGCGCTTGCCGCCGGGCAATGCGACCCTCTTTGTTCTCGGCATCATAGTCCATTGGGACCGGCTCGCGGTTGAACCGCGGCCGGTCATCCAGCGCATTGACGATGACGATCGCTCTCGGTTCGCCGTCGGTGGTCACAGCAGCGACATAGACGCCGCAGTCCCGGCAGATGAGATAATCGGCGGTGCGCAATCCGAACCGGTATCGGTGCAGCCGCGCCTTGTCCTCGACCGAGACGATCAATCGGCCCTGCGGATCGGCGGCGGCGCGCGAACCATGCCGGACACAGAACGCGCACTGGCAGGCGCGGATCTCCACCTCGGCCGGCTCGATTCCCGTTTCGAACGTCAGGTGGATGTTGCCGCAATGGCAGCCGCCGCGGTGCGCGCTCATTGGATCTCTTCCGTCTTGACTTGGCGACAGACTATCCGCCCGACGACCCGGAGGAAATGACCTCTCGAAGGCGCACGCGCCATTCTGCCTGACAAAGGCAGCACTTGGCAGGCACTTTGCCTTGGTTTACGAGGCGGCTTTGCCGCGCCGCAAATGCTCGTCCAGGCGCGGCATGATCTCGACGAAGTTGCAGGGCATGTGGCGGTAGTCGAGCTGCGGTTTCAGGATGCCGTCCCAGGCGTCCTTGCAGGCGCCGGGCGAGCCCGGCAGCACGAAGACGAAGGTGGCGTTGACGACGCCGCCCGTCGCTCGGCTCTGCACTGTCGAGGTGCCGATCTTGTCGTAGGAAATGCGGTGGAACACTTCGGAAAAGCCATCCATGCGCTTCTCGAAGATCGGCTCCAGCGCCTCCGGCGTCACGTCGCGGCCGGTAAGACCGGTGCCGCCGGTGGTGATGACGACATCGATGTCTTCGTCGCGCGACCAGCCCAGCACCTTGTCGCGGATTTTCTCCCGGTCGTCGGTGACGATGTCGCGCGCGGCCAGGACATGGCCGGCCTCGGCGATGCGATCAGCCAGCGTCTGGCCGGATTTGTCGTCGGCAAGGCTGCGCGTATCGGACACCGTCAGCACCGCGATGCGCACCGGAATGAACGGCCGGCTCTCGTCAATTTTGGCCATCGGCCCCCTCCGAAGCGATGCTTCGTGTCGCGGCGACAAACCACTCCGGTTCGCGGCTGCGGATCTCGGCGGCGGCGCGCTTGGCGACATTGCCGGTCTCGAACAGCCCGAAGCATGTCGCGCCGGATCCCGACATGCGCGAGAATCCAGATCCGGCCCTGTTCAGCAGGGAAAGCGCTCGGCCGATGGGCGGCTGGATCGCCTGCGCCGCCGGTTCGAGATCGTTGCGGGTGATCTCCAGCCAGTTGCGGACACTGTGGAAGTCAAATGCACGCGGCAGCGGCGGCAATCCCTCATTGTCGCGTTTCTCAAGTGCGTTGAACACATCGGGCGTCGAGACAGCGACGCCGGGATTGACCAGCACCAAAGCGAGCGCCGGAAAATCCGGCACCAGCGACAGCTCGTCGCCGACGCCACGCGCAACCAGCGGTTTTGCCGCAAGACACATCGGCACGTCGGCGCCGAGCGTGAGACCGATCCGGCTCAGTTCGGCCTCGCCGATGTCGAGCCCCCAGGTCCCGACAAGACCGTGCAGAACGGCGGCCGCGTCGCTTGAGCCGCCGCCGACGCCGGATGCGATCGGCAGGTTCTTTTCCAGCCGGATGGCAACCGGCGGCGTGCTCTGCTGGCCGGCCTGCCTGCGCAGCGCCTCGCGCGCCTTCACCACCAGATTGCTGTCGTCGATCGGCACGGAAGTCGCGTAACGACCCGATACGGAGAACCGCTCGGCGTCGGCAGGCTCGATCTCGACCCTGTCGCCGAAGCGGGTGAAAACGACCAGGCTCTCGAGCAGATGATAACCGTCGGCGCGCTTGCCGGTGACGTGCAGCGCCAGATTTATCTTGGCGGGCGCAAGCCACGTCCGGGCTCCGGCATCCAAACTGTCGGCTGCTGACGGGATGATGCTCAGTCCTTGGCCAGGCGGTATTCGCCGGTCTTGGGATCCTGGACCAGCGTGCCGTTGGTGCCGTTGGCTGCCTGCTTTTCGGTGCGCCGCACCTTGGCGGTCACACGTTCGGCCTCGCGGACGAAGGTGCGGTAGCCGAAATAAGCGGCTGCGCCGACAACTGCGAAGAAAATGATCTGTGGCATTTCAAAGCTCCTCCCTCGCAAGGCGGCAAGGCAGACTGTCAAGCCCTCATGCTAGACGCTTTCCCTGCTTTTTCAAAGCCCGAAGCGCGCCCACAATGCGCGCTCTTCCGCCGCATCGATCACGCCGCTTGCGGCGGCGGCGGCAATATCGGGCGCTGAAAAGTTCGAGCCGAACAGGCCGATGCGGCCAAACAGGCCACGCGGCGCGGTGACCAGCCTGAGCTGGGTTTTCGCGCCGAAGCGGGTTTTCAGTACCGTGCGCATGTCGCTCAACGCATCGACGAGGCCAAGCTCCAGCCCTTTCTTGCCGGTCCAGAACAGGCCGGTGAACAGGTCCGGATCGTCCTTCAGCTTGGTGCCACGGCGTTCCCTGACCAGGTCGATGAAGGTCTCGTGCACTTCCAGCTGCAGCGCCTTCAGGCGCTCGACGTCTTCCCTCTTCTCCGGCTTGAACGGGTCGAGCACCGCCTTGTTCTGGCCGGCGGTGTGGACACGGCGCTCGACACCGATCTTCTTCATCAGTTCGGGAAAGCCGAACGAGGCCGAGACGACACCAATCGAACCGACGATGGAGGACGGATCGGCAAAGATCTCGTCGCCGGCGACCGCGATCATGTAGCCGCCCGAGGCCGCCACATCCTCGACGAAGACCAGCACCTTCTTGTTCTTCTCGACCGCGAGGTCGCGGATGCGCTTGAAGATCAGCCGCGACTGCACCGGCGAGCCGCCAGGCGAATTGATCGAAATGGCGACGGCGGGCGCATCGAACAGGAACGCCTTTTCGATGAGGGCGGCGGTGGACGCCAAGGAGAGGCTCGGCCGGAACGGGCCGCCGCCGGCCATGATGGTGCCATGCAGCCTGATGACGGGAATGGTGACGACGCTGGATCGCCAGGATTTCGGCAGCAGGCGGTTGAAAAGGCGTTTCACGAGGTGGCTGTCTCCAAATGGCTTCAACGCATGTAGGGATTTGCCGGTCAACGGCAATGCTGCAATCCATCTCAGCCAACTGTGTGCCGGTTTTGCGGCAACGACACTGACGGGCCCAAATCAATCGCCAAACAGCGACGCCAGTCCGTTGTTGATCATCTCGGTTCGTTCCGACGGGCCGTCGCCCGTTTGCCCATGCAGCATCAAAGGCGGGCGGATCGACAGCTTGCCGCGCGCGCCGAGCGCTGCCCTAACGACAATGCGGATTGCGGCTGCTTCCGGGCGCGGATGCACGGCCAGCATCTCGGCGTCGCCGAAGCGGCCCGACAGGGCATCGAGGAGGTCGCCAAGCTGTTCCGGCCGCGCAATGACGGCCAGGCCCCCGCGCGGCTTGGCGACGGCAGCCGCACTTCGGATCCAGCTCTCGAACAGCCCGTCGTCCATGACATGCGCTTGCCGCCGCAGCGGATCTGGCGTGGCACGGTCTTGCGCCGCGTTGAAGGGCGGGTTCATGATGACGAAATCGAAGGAATTGTCGGCAAGGCCGGCTTGCGTCCGCGCCCGGCCCGACAGCGTGACGTCGGCGGTCAGCACCGAGGCGCGATTGCCGAGATGCGCATTGCCGGGATGGGCGAGCGTGGTTGTGGCGAAGCCTGCCATCTCGGTCGACCGTTCGACGAGCACGACCTGCGCCTCTGGGCAGCGCGACAGCACGGCGAGACCCGCCGCACCGGCGCCGGCGCCGAAATCGGCGAGGCGTCCAGAAAAGCCGGATGAAACTGCTGCCGCCAGCATCATGGCATCCATCCCGGCGCGATGCCCTGTCCTGGGCTGGACAAGCCAGAAGCGGCCGCGATGGAAGGCATCGACCGTATGGGCCGGCGTATCGCTGGTAAGCGCGCTCGCTTCAGCCATTATGTCTGGCGGATTTCGTTCTCGATGCCGGCGTCTTTCAAGATGCGCCGCGCCTGATCGGCCTGGTCGGCATCGACCATCACGCGCTTCTGCAAAAGACCGATCGACCCTTCGAGAATGCTCATGTTCTGGTCGGCGACGAAGCAGGCAATCCCGGCATCGCGCATCAGCGATTCGACAAAGGAGATGATCACGGCATCGTTGGTGCGCACGAGTTCTATCATCGGACGAAGTTCGCAGGTTGCAGCGTTGATGTAAACGCTGGAGCATGGCGCCGAAAGTGTGGAGCGGTTTTCGGGCAACGGCATGCGGTCGCTAAGGTTGACACGCCGTCACCGCAGCCGCGCCAATTCGCCTCTTGCCGTGCCCGTATGTGCCGCCCTAGAGTCCCAGGCGGGACCAGGGTGCCGTCGCACGCGTGATCAAAGACGGGAGTGTTTGTTGGTGGGTGTCGTTCTCAACATCGAAAACGGGAAGCGGGAACCCGCCTCCATCAAGGATCTCATCGACCTGACAGCAGCCGATATGGGGCGCGTCAACAAACTGATCCTATCCAAGGCCGGCTCCGACGTCGAGATGATCCCGGAGGTCGCCAATCATCTGATCTCGTCGGGCGGCAAAAGGCTGCGTCCCATGCTGACGCTCGCGGCGGCCCAGATGTTCGGCTATTCCGGCGAGGGCCACGTCAAGCTCGCCACCGCGGTCGAGTTCATGCACACCGCCACGCTGCTCCATGACGACGTCGTCGACGAGAGCGGCATGCGGCGCGGCAAAAAGACTGCCCGCATGATCTGGGGCAACCAGGCGAGCGTGCTGGTCGGCGATTTCCTGCTCGGCCAGGCTTTTCGCATGATGGTCGATGTCGGTTCGCTGGAAGCGCTCGACATCCTGTCCAGCGCCGCCTCGATCATCGCCGAGGGCGAGGTGATGCAGCTGGCGGCAGCCAAGAACCTCGATACCACCGAGGACGAGCATTTCGCCGTCATCAAGGCCAAGACCGCGGCGCTGTTCTCGGCTGCCGCCGAGGTCGGCCCGGTCATCGCATCGGCGACGCGCAACGATCGCGCCGCATTGCGCTCCTACGGCATGAATCTCGGCCTTGCCTTCCAGCTCATCGACGATGCGCTGGATTATGGCGGCTCCAGCCAGGAGCTGGGCAAGAATGTCGGCGACGATTTCCGCGAAGGCAAGGTTACGCTGCCGGTCATCCTCGCCTACCGGCGCGGCACCAAGGCCGAGCGCACCTTCTGGAAGCGCGCCATCGAGGACAATGTCACCGACGATGCCGGCCTGGAAAAGGCGATCGGCCTGATGACCCGCCATGGCGCCATTGCCGACACCATCGGACGGGCCCGCCATTTCGGCGAGATCGCCCGCGATGCGCTGGCACCGCTGGAGGCGACGCCGCAGAAATCGGCGCTCATCGACGTCATCGACTTCTGCATCAGCCGGGTGAACTGACCCGCGCCTGGCGCCAAAGCAAGTTTGCACGCAAAATCGGGCAATCACCGCTCGACAATCGGCAGCAGTGCAAATTATCTATAAAACATGGCAAAGACCGCAGACGACACCATCGCCGTGCGCATCAGCAAGGTGCTGGCGGATCGCATCATATCGGGCGCGATCGAACCCGGCGCCCGGCTGCGGCAGGATCACATCGCCGAGGAATTCCAGACCAGCCATGTCCCGGTGCGCGAAGCCTTCCGGCGCCTGGAGGCGCAAGGGCTGGCGGTCAGTGAGCCCAGGCGGGGCGTGCGCGTCGCCGCTTTCGATCTCGGCGAGGTAAGGGAAGTCGCCGAAATGCGGGCAGCCCTCGAAGTGCTGGCGCTGCGCCATGCCGCGCCGCATCTGACGGCTTCCATTCTCAACCTTGCCGAAGAAGCCACAAAGGCCGGCGACAAATCCCGCGATGTCCGCTCTTGGGAGGAGGCCAACCGCACCTTCCACCGGCTGATCCTGGCGCCCTGCGGCATGCCGCGGCTCATCGCCACCATCGACGATTTGCACGCCGCAAGCGCCCGCTTCCTGTTCGCCGCCTGGCGCTCGGAATGGGAAATCCGCACCGACCAGGATCATCGCGCGATCCTGAGCGCGCTGCGGCAAGGCAACACCGAATCGGCCGCGGCCACGCTTGGCCGGCACGTTCAGTGGATCGGCCAGAAACCGGTCAAGACCGCGTCGGGCAAGATGCGCGAAGCGTTTGCCATCGTCGGGTAGGGACGAAGGGACAAGTCGTCGGATTCCGCGCGTAGCGATCCTTCACACCCCCCTCTGTCCTGCCGGACATCTCCCCCGCAAGGGGGGAGATCAACAGCTTTGCCGTTGCGTTAGTCCTGCAACGTCGGCCATTGGCGAAAGCAAAGGCGACATCCGATCTCCCCACTTGCGGGGGAGATGGCCGGCAGGCCAGAGGGGGGTGCTGTCCCGCCAGCCTTTCCAAATGTCCTTTATTCGACACGCAAGCCCAAGCCTTTTTAGGGGCGAGGGTTGCCATTCCCGCGCAAATATGGATTCGATAATAGATCGAACAACAAAATTATCTATAATTCAAACCAGCCAGGGAAGCCGCCATGACCGACATCGCCTTTTCGCCCTCCAAGCCCTCCTTCAGCCCGTTGCGCCTGCAAACCCGCTCGTATGCCTGGCAAGCCGCGACCGTCGTCCTCGGTACGCTGTTTCTGGCGCTGTTGTCCCAGATCGAGGTGCCGATGGTGCCGGTGCCGGTCACCATGCAGACCTTCGCCGTGACGCTGGTCGGCGCACTTTATGGCTGGCGGCTTGGCGCCATGACCATCATCGCCTGGCTCGCCGAGGGCGCCGTGGGCTTTCCTGTCCTGTCCGGAGGGGCAGCGGGCGCGTCGTATTTCGTCGGGGCAACGGGCGGTTATCTCTTCGCCTTCCCGCTCGTCGGCGCGCTTGTCGGCTGGCTGGCCGAGCGCGGCTGGAACGGCAACCGCGTGCTGCTCGCCTTCGCCGGCATGGTCCTCGGCAACCTCGCCTGCCTGGTTCTCGGAACGGCCTGGCTCGCCGTCATGATCGGCCTCGAACAGGCCATCGCCTTCGGTTTCCTGCCGTTCCTCGTCGGCGGCCTGCTGAAATCGGCGCTCGGCGCCGCGACGCTCAAGCTGTTTTGGAGCAACAAGGCGGACCCGGCAGGAGCATGATCCCGAAAAGTGGAGTCCGGTTTTCGGAAGAGATCATGCTCAAACAAAGAGATGGAGCCCCATCCCGATACCATCGGGATGGAACAGGCTCCGCTGGTGCGTCCTGACCGATGACCGTCCGGCTGCGCTCCCACCATCTTCTTTGCCTGCTGACCTATATCGGCGAAGGGTACAGCGCAGCCTTCGTCGCCAACTATGACGTGATCGCGAAACGTCTGGGCCGGGGCGAGGATATTCTGATCGTCTCCGGCCCCGACGACATCTGCCAGCCGCTGCTCGGCGGGGCGCAGCCCCACTGCTTGCGCGAAAGCGCCGCCGGCCGGGACGAGCTGGCAGCACGCGATGTCGGCAAGCTGCTGACCCGGCCGATCCGGGCCGGCGTCCGCTTCAGCCTCGACGCGGCAACGCTTGCCGGCTTGCGCGCCGCCTTTGCAGCCGGCGTGACGCGTGAGGCCTGCCAGGGTTGCGAGTGGGCCGGCCTGTGCAGCACTGTCGCGGCAGGCGGATATCGCGATGTCAGGCTGTAGCTCCCAACCCCGATCTGCTATTGTCGGAACCGATAGTGTCTGCGTCGCCATGGTTTGTTAATCGGGTGACCCGATTGTGAATTCGGCCCGGATTGAAGCCTGACCCCAAAAAGGCCATGCTTTGTCAGGAAACATCGAGTCTATGGCTTCTCCGCGCCGACGCGGGATGGCGCTTGGCTGAAAGGGATACGATGCGGCAAGGACGTGCGCGCTGGCTCGCGGGGCTGGCAATTGTGGCAGGGATGGCGATTTCTCCGCTGCCTGCCTACGCCAAGGAATCGACCGGCCCGGTCAAGATCACCTCCTTCTCGGGCGCCTATCTCGCCGCCCGCATCGCCGAAGGCGACAACGACCTCGACAATGCCATCGCTTATTACAAGCAGGCGCTCGCCTTCAATCCCGGCGACACCTCGCTGCAGCAAAGCCTGATGCTGTCGCTGATCGCGCAAGGCCGCTTCGAGGAATCGCTGGTCTATGCCGACAAGCTCAAGGCAGTTCCCGACGTCGAGCGCTTCTCGCGTCTGGCTCTGGCGGTCGATTCCTTCCACAAGAAGGATTTCACCAAGGCGCAGTACTGGCTCAAGCTGTCGCTCGAATCCGATCTCGACCGGCTGATTTCCGGCGTCATGTCCGGCTGGGCACAAGAGGGCGCCGGCGACCCCACCGGGGCGATGGCCTCGATCGACAAACTGCAGGGGCCTGACTGGTTCGGCCTGTTCAAGTCCTTCCACCGCGCGCTGATCGCCGATGCCGCAGGCCTATCGGACAAGGCCGACGCGCTTTATGACGCGACCCTGACCGACGTCACGGCCGGCGGTGCCGCGCCCGAGACATGGATGCGCAACGCCCAGGCCTACGCGTCTTTCCTGGCGCGCAAGGGAAACAAGAACAAGGCGCTCTACGTGCTCGACAAGGCCGAGGCGTTCGCGCCCGGCAAGCTCGACATCCAGGCGCTTCGCGACAGGATCAGCAAGGGCGACAAGATCGAGCCCTTCGTCGCCAGTCCCTCCGAAGGCGCCGCTGAAATCCTGCTCGACCTCGCCATCGCGCTCAATCGCGGCGGCGGCGAGCCGTTCGTGCGCCTCTATCTGCAATATGCGCTCGCGCTCAAGCCCGACAGCGACGCCGCTTTGGTGCAGCTTGCCGCCGTTGCGGAGCAGCTGAAGGACGGCGAAGGCGCCATTGCGCTCTATAGCCGCATTCCAGCCTCCTCGCCGCTGAAGGAGCTTTCCGACCTGCAGCTCGGCCTCAACCTTGCCGATCTCAACCGTCACGACGAGGCTATCGCCCATCTCAAAGCATTCGTCGAAGCTCACCCCGATGACATGCGCGCCTATCTGGCGCTGGGCGGGGTCTATGCCTCGAAGGAGGATTTCCGCTCCGCCGCCACTCTCTACGACAAGGCGGTCGCGGTGCTGAAGACGCCGACCAATGCCAACTGGAACATCTACTATCAGCGCGGCATCGCCTATGAGCGGCTGAAGGAATGGCCGAAGGCCGAACCGAACTTCCTCAAGGCGCTTGAGCTGTTCCCCGACCAACCGCAGGTGCTGAACTATCTCGGCTATTCCTGGGTCGACATGAACATGAACCTCAAGGAAGGCCTGGCGATGATCCAGAAGGCCGTCGACCTCAGGCCGAGCGACGGCTACATCGTCGATTCGCTGGGCTGGGCCTATTTCCGCATGGGCCGGTTCGACGACGCCGTGCGCGAAATGGAGCGCGCCGTGTCGCTCAAGCCGGAAGATCCGGTGCTCAACGACCATCTCGGCGATGCCTATTGGCGCGTCGGCCGCAAGCTCGAAGCCACTTTCCAGTGGAATCAGGCGCGCGACCTGAAGCCGGATCCCGATGTGCTTGCCATTTTGCAGCAGAAGCTGATGAAGGGCCTGCCGCCGATCGAATCCAACACGGCGCAGGAAACCCCGAAGGTCAAGCCGGCCACCCCGCCAGCGCCGAAGGGGTGATCG
The DNA here is from genome assembly GCF_040318435.1 of Mesorhizobium sp. M1143. Classification (NCBI taxonomy): domain Bacteria; kingdom Pseudomonadati; phylum Pseudomonadota; class Alphaproteobacteria; order Hyphomicrobiales; family Phyllobacteriaceae; genus Mesorhizobium; species Mesorhizobium sp. M1143. Next base: position 87,891 of record NZ_JAMYMJ010000022.1, read on the forward strand.
GGCCATACTTCTGATGAAACGGGGCTCGCTGAGCCCCGTTTTTTCGGCTTGGCATCTTAGAGCAATTCCAGGAAAGTGTGCGCGGTTTTCCGTTCGGAATTGCGACAGAAACAAAGAGATAGAGACGCCCTATCGCGATCGTCATTCTGTGGCGGAGCAAGGAGCAAGGAGCGAAGCGACGCGGCGCAGACCATAGAAGCCATGCCGTGACCTTAAGGCGTTGCGAGGGTGCAGAATTCTGCTCCGCTTCGTTCTTCGATCAAGGTCACGGAATGGATTCCAGGTCTGCGCGACGCCGCTTGGCGGCTGCTTCGCCCTGGAATGACGAAGTCGGGAAGGCTTTCAGCCAATCTCCAGCGTTGGCGCTCATTCTAGAGCGCGTCGCGCTGAAACGGATTCATACGACGCGCTTTAAGTCTTTGTTTTGATGCATGTCGTTGTCCCAGAGCCGCGGCACACTTCTGGGCGACATGCATTAGAACAGCTTTCGGTAGACGACGAACCCCGAGAGATCGCCGATCTTGTTATAGAGCTTCATCGCCGTGTGGTTGGTTTCGTGTGTCAGCCAGTAGACGCGGCTGGAGCCTGCGGTTTGCGCCCTGGTATAGACGTCTTCGATCAGTGCCCGGCCGACGCCCTTGCCGCGCGACGCCTCATTGGTGAAGAGGTCCTGCAGATAGCAGTTCGGCGAAATCGCCGTCGTGGTGCGGTGGTAGAGATAATGGACAAGACCGAGAAGCTTGCCTTCGCTCTCCGCGACCAGCGCATGCATCGGCTCATAGGCATCGAAGAAGCGCGACCATGTCATTGCAGTGATGTCACCGGGCAGGGCGGTCTCGCCCGAGCGGCCGTAAAACGCATTGTAGCCGTCCCACAGCGGCAGCCATTGCTCGTAATCCTCTCGGGTGACGGGGCGTACGGTGAACTGGCCTTGCATGGCTGAACCTTTGTCGTTGAAGCTGAGCGAGCAAACGGCCACCGGCACCGTCCGGCAATGGGCCAGTCCGAAGCAAAGCGTTCAACCTCTCATCAAGGCGGCGATAGGCGCTGCCTTGACGCCTACCGGCCCGGCAACTAGGGAATGGCATCATTTCAGCGCTTTCCGAGGCCGCCGTGACGTCAGACAGTCCAGCCCATATGCATCCCAGCCGCTCGTTCCAGGGGCTGATCCTGACCCTGCACAATTACTGGGCCGCCTATGGCTGCGTCATCCTGCAGCCTTACGACATGGAAGTCGGCGCCGGCACCTTCCATCCGGCCACCACGCTGCGCGCGCTCGGGCCCAAGGGCTGGAACGCCGCCTACGTCCAGCCCTCGCGCCGGCCCAAGGACGGCCGCTACGGCGAAAACCCCAACCGGCTGCAGCATTATTACCAGTACCAGGTGATCCTGAAGCCCAACCCGCCGAACCTGCAGGAACTCTATCTCGGCTCGCTCAAGGCGATCGGCGTCGATCCGTTGCTGCACGACATTCGCTTCGTCGAGGACGACTGGGCAAGCCCGACGCTTGGCGCCTGGGGGCTCGGCTGGGAGTGCTGGTGCGACGGCATGGAAGTGTCGCAGTTCACCTATTTCCAGCAGGTCTGCGGCATCGAATGCGCGCCGGTGGCGGGAGAACTGACCTACGGCCTGGAGCGGCTGGCCATGTATGTGCAGGGCGTCGACAATGTCTACGACCTCAACTTCAATGGCCGAGAAGGCGCCGAAAAAGTCACCTATGGCGATGTCTTCCTGCAGGCCGAGCAGGAATATTCCAGGCACAATTTCGAATATGCCAACACCGCCATGCTGCTCAGGCATTTCGAGGACGCCGAAGCCGAATGCAAGGCGCTGCTCGCGGCCGGCGCCCCGGCTTCGAACGACAATCTGCCGATGCACCGCATGGTCTTCCCGGCCTATGACCAGTGCATCAAGGCCAGCCACGTCTTCAATCTGCTCGACGCGCGCGGCGTGATTTCGGTGACCGAGCGGCAGAGCTACATCCTGCGGGTGCGCAATCTGGCGAAGGCCTGCGGCGAGGCGTTCCTCCAAACCCAGGCCGGCGGCCTCGCCGCCTGAGGCTCACTTCATCATTTCGGGGGACATGTTGATTGGGGCCAACATCGGGCCAGTCGATCCGGCCATGGTCCGCAAAGCCTGCCGTACGCCCGGCATCGCGAAGGCGCCATGGGCCTGCGCGGTCAAACAGGCGCTGAGCGCGATGATCTGCAGAAGTCTCGATGCCGTTTTCATGGTCGTTCAGCCAATAAGTTCCCTGCCTGAGCGTTCGTCGCTTCAGCGCTGCGTTTGGTTCATGGAAATCTTTGATCAAAGGACGGGCGGGCTGGTTGCGGCCCGACAGGGGCGGTCAAAATTTCTGGAAACAGCGGTCAGCCGAGTTGCTATGCCCTCTTACCTCCCCCTAGATGGGGGAGGTCGCCGCGAAGCGGCGGGTGGGGGTGACAGCGCGACGTTCCATGCCAAAACTCGATCGATTCAAGCTGCAGTCTGCGCAAAGGCTTCGCGCGGCGATGACCGACGAGGAACGCATCCTGTGGCGGCATCTGTGGCGCATTCCAGTAGAAGGCACTCATTTTCGCAGGCAGGCGTCGGTAGGCGTTTACTTCCCTGATTTCACCTCCCACCGGCTGAAGCTGATCATTGAGGTGGACGGTGTCCATCACAGCTTCGATGACCAACAGCACCATGACGAACGTCGAACGAAATGGTTTGAGAGCCAGGGTTATCGAGTCATCCGCTTCTGGAACCATGAAATCAAAAACGAACTGGATTCCGTGCTCGATACGATCTATGCGGCGGTGGAAGAACGAAAATCACACCTGCGTTTGCGCGATGGTGCCGAAGGTATCGGCGGCTGAGAGGTCGCCACCCCACCCCGGCGCTACGCGCCGACCCTCCCCATCGAGGGGAGGGTGGGAGCCTAACTATGCCTGATCTGCTTCTAGAACTTCGCTCCGAGGAAATCCCCGCCCGGCCGCGCAACCGCAGCGCCGGAGGCGCGAGGACGCGCAATCAGGGAGAAGGCATGCGGGTGGAGAAACTCTG
>NZ_JAMYMJ010000023.1:0-85618 GCF_040318435.1 Mesorhizobium sp. M1143
TGTGGGAGAAGGTGGATCGGCGCGAAGCGCCGAGACGGATGAGGGGTGTTCCAGCGGAGTGAGGCGTTGGCGTCCCCTGGAACACCCCCCATCCGACCGAGCTTCGCTCGGCCACCTTCTCCCACAAGGGGAGAAGGGGAAGCCCTTACCTTCCCAGCCATTGCTGCATGCAGCTTTTCGCCACCACATGCGCCGGTGGCACGGCGTCGGCGGCCGGGCGGCGGGCACGTTCGAGCAGCAGGCGAACCTGTTCGGGGCGCACGCGGTCACGCTCCATCACGAGGAGGACCATCGGATCGCTCAAAAGCTCGTCCAGGGTGCTGATTCTGTCGCTCATCGGTCGTCTCCTCGATACCGGCCCGCAGACGATAGATAGGCAGGCAATCATGGCCCGCCAATGACGATTTGCCGGCTATGTCGTGGTTTCGGGATTAATTTCCGGTAAGGCCGGCGTCAGTTCGGAGGCGGCGCGCCTTCATGGTGCGGCAGGCCGTCATCTAGCTGCAGCCAGGGCTGCTTCGAGTCGGTCCACATATGCATTTCCGGCTTGAACAGCGAGGGATCGTCGAGCGAGCCGGTGGTGATGCCGACGATGCCGGCGGAGTCGCGTCGGGAAAACAGCGTGGTGCCGCAAGCGGCGCAAAAGCCGCGCTTGAGGTCCGGAGAGGTGTTGACCGTCGCCACCTCTCCCTCGACCGTGACATCGTCGATGCGAAACAAAAGGCGGGCGTTGAAGGCCGCGCCTATGACCTTCTGGCAGCGCCGGCAGTGGCAGACGCGCTGGTTGAGCGGCGCCGCCTCGGTGCCGTAGCGCACTGCCCCGCAATGGCATCCGCCCTGGTATTTCGTCATCATTCGAACCCATCACACTGAAGGTCTCTTGATGATATCGACAGGTACCTTTCGGTCAATTGAAAAGCCCTGATGGCGCCATCGATTGCGCCGATAGGACTAATGGCTGCGCCAGGGCTTCGTGGTTTCGCAGGCACAAAAAAGCCGGCCACCTCTTCGAGACGGCCGGCATGTATTTTCAGGCAAGCTATTTCGTTTCGCTGAGGACTTCGTCCCAGGTCTTCACCTTGGTTTCGCCATTGAGGAAGGGCAGTGCCGCGGCCGTCAGCTCCGGTGCGAAGAAGACGTCGTAGTGGGTGCGATTGGGAATGATGGCCAGCCGGTTCTGCGACAGGTTCTCACGCATCCAGCCGGCATCCTTCAGCCCGCCGCCGATCATATGGTAGAACCTGATCTCGTGCTCGGGCTTGTACATGTCGCTGTCGCCATAGGCCAGCATAACTGGCATCTTCAGCTTCGCCACATCGGCGGAATAGTCGTAATCCTTGCGCATGAAATTGCCCAGCGCATCGAGCAGTTTAGGGAAATCGTCGGGACGTGGGGCGACGGCGACGTAGGATTTGTACATCGGCGTGTCCTTCATGAAATCGGCGGCGGCCGCGCTCACCTGCGCCTGCTGGCCGCGCATCTCGTCATAGAAGCCATTGGCGGCGAAGCCGGTCGAGACCAGGACCAGCCGGCGCACCGTCTCGGGATGCTGAACGGCCATACGGAAGGCGACGCCGCCGCCCAGCGAATAGCCAAGCACGTCGACCTTGTCATAGCCGAGCGCCTTGACGATACCAGCCATGTCGTCGCCCATCCCCTCCAGGCTGAAGGGTCGCTCGCCGAGCGCGGTGCGGCCATGGCCCTGCAGGTCGACGGCAATGATGGTGCGGTTTTCCGCCAGCTTCGGCAGCAGCGGCGCGAACATGTCCGACGTGCCAAGGCCGCCATGCAGCAGAAGCAGCGGTTCTCCCTTGCCATAGACGGCATAGTAGTAATTCAGGCCGTCGATCGGCAGCAAGCCGGACTTTTCCGGCTTCGGCATGGCTGTTGCTTCGGTGGTCATGGCGGGCTTGGTCTCCTCTGCATTGGCTGGGCCGGGCGCTGCAAACAAGGCAGCGACCGAGGCAAGAATGGCGAAATAGATTCGTCTGGACATGTCGGTCTCCTCGGGTTCGCCCAAGGACGAGCGAGCACGCCGCGTGCCGACATGCCCTGCGAAAAAATCCGCGGAAGAATGACCGGTTTGGCTGTTTTCGATCGGGTCGCGCGCCTCAGTGGCGCTTGGCCTGGACCAGATAGGCGTCGATCTCGGTCTCGCCGAGCCATTTGGCGGCTTCCAGCCGGTGCAGGCCCTCGACCAGGATGTGGCGCTTGCCGTCATGGCGAACCTGGATCGGCGTCTTCATGCCTTTTTCCAGTATGTCTTCGGCCAGGTGCCGGACCGTTTCGGGATGCAGCGTCTTCTTGCGCGCCGTCGGCACGTAGATGTCGTCGACCTTGACCTTCTGCACTCTCAGCATGCCGGCTCCCGAGGCGGAAAATGCCGCCTCGCCTGAGATAGTCGGTTTGCCGGGTGCGGCCAAGAGCGGCCAAGCAATTGTGTCGTATGCAATTGCTGGCCCGATCGTTTCCATTTGACGCTTGGCCGGCAGATGGCCGAAATGGCGGCCTGTCACTTTTCCGGTGTTCATGACCCAACTGCCGACCGAATTTCCCGATTTCGGACTGACGCCCGAGCAGCGCCGCGAGGCAGTGCGCGGCCATTACTATGAATGGCCAGGAATGGACGGTGAGCGCGGCGAGATCTGGTGTTATTCCAACCGCTTTTCCTACCGCGCCGGCGATACCGTGACGCTGCATGTCAGTTCGACAGTGCCGCGCTTCAGCATTGTCATTGTCCGCGACGGCGGCAGCGAGACAAAAGTCTTCGAGCAAACGGGGCTTTCGGCGCGCTGGCAGGATACGCCGGACCAGTGCTCGGTCGAGGGCTGCGGCTGGGAGGCGTCGTTTCAATTCAGCATCGGCAAGGATTGGCCGTCCGGCGCCTACCGGCTGACGCTGACGGCGGACGGCGGCGATGGCAAGCCGATCCACTGCCACCACCTCATCATCGTCGCGCCCCTGCCCGGCAAAAAGCCCGGTCGCGTGCTGCAGGTGGCGGCGACGGGCACCTGGCTGTCCTACAACACCTGGGGCGGCTCCAACGCCTATCAGGGCATCACCGGCCCGGGCCGCGACCAATATGCGCGCATGGTGTCGACCCAGCGGCCCTGGTGCCGCGGCTTCGTGGTACTGCCCAAGGACGCGCCGCGCGTGCCGCTGGAGGTCGCGGTGCCGCCGAAAACCGTGCCGCGCTACCCGCATATGGAATGGGCATATGCCACCGGGCATTCGAAGAAATACACCTCCTCCGGCTGGGCGAGCTATGACAGCCACTTCTTCCGCTTTGCCGAGCGCGCCGGTTACAGCGTCGATCTCGCCAGCCAGCACGATTTGCACTTCTCGCCCGACATCCTCGATGGCTATGACTGCGTCGTCTTCGTCGGCCATGACGAATACTGGACCTGGGAAATGCGCGATGCGGTCGATGCCTATGTGACACGCGGAGGCCATGCGGCGCGCTTTGCCGGCAATTTCATGTGGCAGACCAGGCTGGAGGACGAAGGCCGCCGGCAGGTCTGTTACAAATACCGCGCGCGCGCCGAAGACCCCGCCTATAGCGGCGACGTCACCCGCGCCACCAATTCCTGGGAAGCGCCGGAGATCGGCCGGCCGGGGGCGATGACGTTCGGCCTCAACGCCACACGCGGCGTCTATGCCGGCTGGGGTGGCTGCGCGCCGCGCGGCGTGCGCGGCTTCCCGGTCTACCGGCCCGAGCACTGGGCCTTTGCCGGCACCGGCATCTATTATGGCGACCTGCTTGGCGCCGACAGCCACGTCTATGGCTATGAGGTCGACGGGCTCGATTTCGAGATCCGCGGCGGCCTGCCCTATCCGACATCGGACAGCGGCGCGCCTGATGGGTTGCAGGTGCTGGCGGTCGGCATGGCGAGCCAGGTTGAGGAAAGCGCCGACATCCCGATCGAGGACCAGTTCCTGACCGACGAGGATGGCCGCTTTACCGCCGAGACGCTGTTTGGCGAGGCGACCGACGCCAATCTGGAAAAAGTCAAACGCGGCAATGGCATGATCGTCAACTTCCCTCGCGGCAAGGGCGAAGTCTTTCATGCCGGAAGCTGCGAATGGGTCGCCGGCCTGCTAAGGCAGGATCCGATGGTCGAGCGCGTGACCAGGAATGTAATCGATCGCTATCTCGGAAAGTCCTGACATGCAGAAGCCCTCATCCACCGGTTCAGAAGCGCGCGCGCCCTCGCATCTGTTCTACCTCTCCAGCCTGCGCCGGCCGCTGATCGACCGCGCCGAAGGCATCTACATGTGGACGCAGGATGGCCGCCGCTTCATCGACGGGTCGAGTGGGCCGATGGTTGCCAATATCGGCCATTCCAACCGCAACGTGCTCGACGCCATGAAGCGGCAGATGGACCGCGCCACCTTCGCCTACCGGCTGCATTTCGAGAACGAACCGGCGGAAGAGCTGGCGCGGGAATTGGCCGGCAAACTGCCTGAAGGTATGGACCGGATTTTCTTCGTCTCCGGCGGTTCGGAAGCGACCGAATCCTGCATCAAGCTGGCGCGGCAATGGGCGGTCGCGACCGGCCAGCCCAAGCGCTGGAAGGTGATCACCCGCTTTCCCTCCTATCATGGCGGCACGCTGGGTTCGCTTTCCATCACCGGCGACGAAGCGCTGGCCGAGACCTTTACACCGATGATGCGGGTGATGCCGACCGTGCCGGCGCCGACCGCCTGGCGCGACCGCGACAACCTGTCGATGGAACAGCGCGGCATCCGCTATGCCGACATGCTGGAGGAGAAGATCCAGGCCGAGGGCCCGGACAGCGTGCTCGCCTTCATCATGGAGCCCATCGGCGGTGCCGCGACGTCCGCCCTGGTGGCGCCGGACAGCTATTATCCGCGCATCCGCGAGATCTGCGACCGCTACGGCATCCTGCTCATCCATGACGAAGTCATGAGCGGCGCCGGCCGCACCGGAAAATTCCTTGGCGGCGATCACTGGAACTGCAAGCCCGACATCGTCGCGCTGTCGAAGGGGCTGGGCTCCGGCTATGCGCCGCTCGGCGCGCTGGCCGCGCCGAGGCGGCTGGTCGAGCCGCTGCTGGCGTCGGGCGGCTTCCAGCACGGCCACACCTATGCCGGCAATCCGCTCGCCTGCGCCGCCGGGCTCGCCGTGCTGGGCGAAATGGATCGGCTCGACCTGATCGCCAACGCCGCCGCCATGGGCGACGTGTTGATGGACGGGTTGAAAGGGCTGGCCAAGCGCTTCCCGTTCATTGCGGATGTGCGTGGCAAAGGCCTGCTCACCGGCGCAGAAATGGTCGCCGATCCCGAGACGCTGCGGCCGATCGAGCAGGGCAAGAAAGCCACGCAGCGGCTGCTCGACCTCGCCTATGAACGCGGGCTGATCATCTATGGCCGCAGGGTCAAGGGCGGCGTCGACGGCGACAATTTCATGGTCGCGCCGCCGATGATCGTCACGGCTGAGCAGGTCGGCGAGATCATTTCCATCACCGGCGATTCGCTGGAAGTTCTGGCCGCCGAACTCGACCTGCCGGTCGAAGGCTGAGGGCTAAAGAATGGCGCCGAGGAAAGTCATCATCACCTGCGCGGTCACCGGTTCGGTGCACACCCCGTCCATGTCGCCCTATCTGCCGGTGACGCCGGACCAGATCGCGACCGACGCCATCGCGGCGGCCGAGGCTGGCGCCTCAATCCTGCATCTCCACGCCCGCGATCCCAAAGACGGCCGGCCGACCGCCGATCCTGAGGTGTTCATGCAGTTCCTGCCGCGCATCAAGCAAGCGACCGATGCGGTGATCAACATCACCACCGGCGGTTCGTCGCTGATGACGCTCGACCAGCGGCTGGCCGCGCCGCTGCGGGCCGAGCCGGAAATGTGCTCGCTGAACATGGGCTCGATGAATTTCGCGCTGTTCCCGATGCTCGACAAGCCAAGGGAGTGGCAGCACGAGTGGGAACCAAAGCTGCTCGAAGCCACGCGCGACACCATCTTCAAGAACACTTTTGCCGATATGGAAGGCGTGCTCGAAAAGCTCGGCAAGGGCTGCGGCACGCGCTTTGAGTTCGAATGCTACGATGTCGGCCATCTCTATTCGCTGGCGCATTTTCGCGACCGCGGGCTGGTGTCGGGGCCGCTGTTCATCCAGTTCGTGCTCGGCATTCTCGGCGGCATCGGCGCCGATCCCGACAATCTCATCCATATGAAGCGCATCGCCGACAAGCTGTTCGGCGACAGCTACCAGTTCTCGGTGCTCGCCGCCGGCCGCCACCAGATGCCGCTGATCTCGATCGCGGCGGCGATGGGCGGCAATGTCCGCGTCGGGCTGGAGGACAGTCTCTACGATGGAAGGCAATTGGCGAAAGCCAATGCCGACCAGGTGCGCAGGATACGCGCTATTCTCGATGGCCTGTCGCTGGAGGTCGCAACGCCGACCGAGGCGCGCGAGATGCTGGCGCTGAAGGGCGGTGATAGGGTGGCGTTTTGAGATGATTGATCTGCGATGATGGCGTTCTGGCACACCCCCCTCTGGCCTGCCGGCCATCTCCCCCTCAAGGGGGGAGATCGGATGTCACTGCGGCCTTCGCCAATCTCAATCGTTGCAAAATGGATGGCAGCGCCAAGGCTGCCAATCTCCCCCCTTGAGGGGGAGATGTCCGGCAGGACAGAGGGGGGTGCCTGGGCGCCTTGCCTATCGTGAGTACAGTCACCCTCCGCCCCGGCACCATCGACGACATCGACACCATCCATGCCGCGCTGCTCAAGCTCGGCACCCATATCGGCGCGCATCAGGAGATCACGTCCACTGCCGACGATCTCCGCCGCTACGGCTTTGGCGACAAACCCGCCTTCTCCACCGTGATCGCCGAGGCAGGCGGCGAGTTCGCAGGCCTGTGCCTGCATTTCCCGATCTTCTCGACCTGGATGGGACGGCCCGGCGTCTATATCCAGGATCTCTATGTCGAGGACCGGTTTCGCGGCCGCAAGATCGGCGAAAAACTGCTGCGCCGGGTCGCGCGCGACTGCCGCAAGGACGGCGGCGCCTATCTCAGGCTGTCCGTCGACACCGACAATGACGGCGCCAAGGCTTTTTATGAGAGACTGGGCATCGCCTGGTCGAGCTACGAGCAGACGCGGAAGATTGTTGGCGATGCCTTTTTCGCCTTTGCCGATGCAGCGCAGGATGGGGACGCGGAATGAAAGCCTTCTTTGCCGAGGAGCAGAAACGCCACGACCCGAAGGCCTTTCTGTCCAGCGGTGCGCCGCAGCCCAATCCCGAACAGCCGGAGCGGGCAGAGCGATTGTTAGCCGGCGCAAAATCCGCCGGATTGATGATCGAGCGGCCCAGGGAACATGGCCTAGGCCCGGTGGCGGCCGTGCATACGCCGGAGTATCTCGCCTTCCTCGAACACATTTTTGCGCGCTGGCAGCGCATCGAGGGCGCATCCGCGGAAGTCACCCCCAACATCCATCCACTGGCCCGCACAGGGTCCTATCCGGCCTCGGCGGTCGGCCAGGCCGGCTACCACATGGCCGACACCGCTTGCCCGATCTCGGCCGAAACCTGGCACAGCGCGCTGTGGAGCGCCTGGAGTGCAGTCGAGGCAGCCGAAGCGGTGATATCGGGCGCGCCTGCCGCTTATGCGCTCTGCCGGCCGCCCGGCCATCATGCCTTTGCCGATGTCGCCGGCGGCTTCTGTTTCATCAACAATTCGGCGGTCGCAGCGCAAGTGTTGCGCAAGCAGGCGGCGCGCGTGGCGATCCTCGATGTCGACCTGCATCATGGCAACGGCACGCAAGGCATCTTTTATACGCGCTCGGACGTGCTGACGGTGTCGCTGCATGCCGATCCGGTGCGCTTCTACCCGTTCTTCTGGGGCCATGCCGATGAGCGCGGCGAAGGGCCGGGCCTCGGCTATAATTTCAACCTGCCGCTGCCGCGCAAATCCGCCGACGCGGCGTTTCTCGAAGCAATCGAAGTGGCGTTCCAGCGTATCCGCGCCTTCTCGCCGGATGCGCTGGTCGTGGCGCTGGGTCTCGATGCGTTCGAAGGCGATCCGTTCGGCGGGCTTTCGGTGACCACGCCCGGTTTCTCGCGGATCGGCGAGGCAATTGCCAAGCTCGGCCTGCCGACGGTTATCGTCCAGGAAGGCGGCTATCTCTGCGACGCGCTCGGCGACAATCTCACGGCGTTCCTCACCGGTTTCGGCGGCAAACAGCGATAGCTGACTAGCGCTGCTGCCTCAGCATGGCGATCACCCGGTGCACGCTTTCCAACGTCTCGTCGATCTCTGCCGCCGTGTTGTAGTGCGCAATACCGATGCGCACGACGCCCTGCTCGGCCGGAATGCCGAGATGGTGGACGATCTCCCAGGCGTAGTTGTGACCCGACCATAGAAAAATGTTCTCGGCATTCATCTGCCGCACGATCGTCTCTGGCACGATGCCGTCGACGGTGAAGGACACGGTCGGCACGCGCTCAATGACACGCTTCTGATCTGTGATGCCGCGGATGGTCAGGCCCTCAATGGCGGACAGCCCATCGATCAGCCTCAGCGCCAGCGGGTTTTCGTAGGCGATCGACACTTCGTATGCCTTTGCGATCTTTTGCCTTCGCGAACCGCCCTCGCCGGCCGCAGCACCGAGTTCGGCGAAGTAATCGACCGCTGCGGTAAGTCCGGCCATCAGTTCGATCTGCGGCGTGCCGAGTTCGAAGCGCTCCGGCAGGCCATTGGACGAGCAACGGCATTTGTAGGGTTGCAGCGCATCGATGATGTCGCGGCGGCCCCAAAGAATGCCCATGTGCGGGCCGAAGAATTTGTAGGCTGAGCAGACCAGGAAATCGCAACCGAGCTCCTGCACGTCGACCAAGCCATGCGGCGCGAACTGCACGGCATCGACATAGACCAGCGCGCCGCCCTGTTTGGCGATGGCCGTCAGCGCTTTCACCCGGTTGATCGAGCCGGTGAGGTTCGAGGCATAGTTCAGCGCAACAAGCCGCGTCTTGTCGGTGAGCAGAGCGCTCAGCGCCGCCTCCTCGACCTGCCAGCTCTTCTCGTCGAAAGGCAGAAAACGCACGACCAGGCCAAGGTCTTCGGCTAGCTGCAGCCAGGGCGAAACGTTGCCCTCATGGTCCATGCGGGTGACGATGATCTCGTCGCCTGGCTTGAAACCGCGGCCGAGCGTGCGCGACATGTGATAGGTCAGCGTCGTCATGTTGGCGCCGATGATGATTTCCTCATGGCTTGCCGCACCGAGAAAATCGGCCATCGCCGCATGAGCGTCGTCGACCACCTGTTGCGCGGCAAGCGTGGTTTCGAAATAACCGCCGAGATTGGCATTGGTGGTCAAGAGGCAGCGCGCCACGGCATCGGCGACCGCTTGCGGCACCTGCGTACCGGCCGGATTGTCGAGATAGATGCGCCGGCGGCCTTTATCGGTCAGGTCCAGCGCCGGAAATTTTCCCCTGACGGTCTCGATCGGAAAATCCATTGCTGTCCCCTTCCCTTTGTCTTTGCTCAGCAATTCCGTCCAAAGGGCCTGCTTATGGGCAGGGATTGCCGACGCGCTGGTGGATCGCATCCACCCCCTTCTGCATCTCGTCGGTCCAGGTCACGTCGGCTGAAGACAGCGCCATTTCAAGCTGGGCAATCGTGGTCGCGCCGATGATGCTGGAGGTAACAAAAGGCCGGCTCGCAACATAGGCGTTGGCAAACAGCGCCGGCTCGAGGCCGAAGGAGCGCGCCAGCTCATTGTATTCGAGCTGTGCCTCCGCCGCATTCGGCGTCTCGTAGCGCTGGCCGCGGTTGAACAACTGCGAGCGCGAACCCTGCGGCCGTGCGCCATGGTCGTATTTGCCGGTGAGATAGCCCTGCGCCAGCGGCGAATAGGCGAGGAAGCCGACATCCTCGCGCCCGCAGACTTCGGCCAGGTTCACCTCAAAGGTACGGTTGACCAGATTGTAGGCGTTCTGCAGCGAAACGATGCGCGGGCCGACGCCCTTGTCGGCCTCGGCGATGAAGCGCATGACGCCCCAGGAGCTTTCGTTCGACAGGCCGAGATGGCGGATCTTTCCCGCCTTCACCAGTTCCTCGAAGACTGCGAGTGTCTCGGCGATCGGCGTCTCGCCGGGCGGCGCGCCAACGGCATCGGCACGGCGCGGCACAGCACCCACGCGGGTCGGGTTGGCGCCCCAGGGGATGTCGCGCTCCGGCCAATGGATCTGATAGAGATCGAGATAGTCGGTGCCGAGCTTGGCCAGCGATTTGTCGATGGCGTCAAAGATGTCGGCGCGCACCAGCTTCGACGGGCGGCCGCCACGAAACCAGCTGTTGGCGGTGCGGCCGACCACTTTCGAGGCCAGGATGACCTTGTCGCGGTTGCCCTTGGCCTTCATCCAGCTGCCGATGAACTTCTCCGTCCGCCCCTGCGTTTCCTCTTTGGGCGGGATCGGGTAGAGCTCGGCGGTGTCGATGAAATTCACGCCGCGCTCAAAAGCCAGATCCATCTGCGCGTGGCCATCGGCCTCGGTGTTCTGCTCGCCCCAGGTCATCGACCCCAGGCAGATCTGGGTAACAAGAAGATCGGTCCGACCGAGACGGCGTTTATGCATGGAATTTCTCCGGCGGGAATGCTGGGCGCGACAGCGCGGGAAGGAAGTCCCATCTATAGGGAAAGCGGCGCCGCTCTCCAACCCTCAGCGGACCGACTTTTGCGTGAAGGAGGAAAAGTTAGCGCCTTACGCCGGCCAGCGCGCGCCGCTTGGCCTCGTCGATCAGCATGTTGGCCACCTGCATGCGGATCATGGCGCGCTGGCGCAGATGCGGCGCGACGCGGTCGGGGTGGTTGGCGAAGGCGAAGGTGCGGCGCATGCGGCCAAGGTCAGCGCTCTTGACGGGATGATCGAGGCCGAGTTCGACGGCGATTGCGTCGGGATCGATCGGCGGCAGTTTTTCCTCGGGCTTTGCCTCCTCGCCGGCCAGCGCCAGCTTGGCATGATCGAGAAGGGCTGCGAATTCGGCGGCGAGATCGGCTCCCGCCTCGCGGTATTCGGCTGCGAACGTTTCGCCCGAGACCTTGATGCGCCCGGAATGAAGCTCGTCGGCCACGGAGAGATAGTCGAACGGGATCGACGGCCGCGCGCTCGTCTCTTCCGCCGCCTCATCCTTGTCGGAGGCAACGAACAGATCGTCGAGCAAGGAAGCGAAATCCCGCTTGGCGCCGATGTCAGCCTCCCCCTCGTTTAAGCGTGCGAACAGAGCCGGTCGCAGCATAGAACCGGCTCGTTAAAAATGAATGCTGCTGATCTTAACCAGTTTAGGCGTTTGCGAGGTTTGGGCGGGCCCAGTTGGCGATGCGCAAGACCCAACAAAAAGCCGGACTGCATTTGCATGCAGTCCGGAAATTCGCCAGGAGTGGCGAGGAAAAGCCGGCCATGTGCCAGCGTCTATGCATACGGTGGGGATGCGCCACAAGTTTCAGCGCACGCGGCAATTGTGCCGAAAAAAATTCGCCGGGCATGGCTGCCATGCAAATGCTGCACTGCACAATCTTCACAAATTTCCTATATTCGGCGCCGTGGAGGATCAACAAGGGGCCGAATCATGGGGTTCTTCACTGAAATGTTTGCCCGTCCGCGTCCGCAGGAGCATCAGCGCTATCGTTCCGCCCTGGCGCTGCTGCACTCGATGAGCAATGCCGACCGCGCCGACATCGGCGTCAAGCCGGCCGATTTCCCGCGCATCGCGCGCGAAATGTCACCGCGTTGATCAAGGCCTTGGCGCTGAACCAGCGTCAAACGAAGTTTCCCGGCAGCGGCCGGGAAACCTCGCAAAGCGCAATTCGTCAACGATTACCGAGATAGGCGCCCTTGGTCAGCGGCACGCCGTTGTGGCGCAGGATGTCGTAGGCAGTGGTCACGTGGAAATAGAAGTTGGGCATGGCGACATGCAGCAGATACTGCATGCCGGGCATCGAGGCTTCGCGCTGGCCAAACTTCAGTTCGACCACCCTTTCATCCGAACCATCGAATTCGGCGGCCGAGAATGACGCCAGCAGATCGAGCGTCTTGGTCAGGCGCGCCTGAAGCTCGGCGAAGGTCGCTTCATTGTCTTCGTATTTCGGCACCTCGCGACGGGCCAGCCGTGATGGCGCGCCCTTGGCGTGGTCGGTGGCGACCTGCACCTGCCTGACCAGCGCGTACATGTCGGGCGCCAACCTCGCGGTCAAAAACACCTGCGGGTCGATCTTGCGCTCGGTTGCATTCTGTTCGGCCGCCGACAGCACGCCGGACAGCGCCTTCAGCCTGGCCGAAAACACCGGCACCGAGGCTTCATACATCGATAGTGTCACGTTCAAATCTCCATTGCGGCTGAAGCGCCGACGGCGGGACGTAGCGCCTTCCCGGAGGATTTTTCAAGCGTCACCACGTCGCCGCAATCGATGTGATACAATCCTGTCGTGGTGGAGATCCCCGATGAGACTTGTCTTTCTGGCAGCGACCGCTTTTTTCTCCCTTGCTGTATCCAGCCAAGCTTTGTTGGCCGATGATGACCCGGCGACCGATGACCAGGCACCTTATGTCGACGACAGGTCGGATGCCGCAGCGGTGGTCCGTTCGCTCTACAGTGCCATCAACCGGCACGAATTCGCCCGCGCCTGGGCTTACTACGGCGATACCAAGCCGGCAAAGGATTTCGACACTTTCGTCAAGGGCTATGACGGCACCGACAAGGTCGACGTTGAAACCGGCGCCATTTCCGATGAAGGTGCCGCCGGCAGCATCTATTACAGCGTCCCGGTGGCCATCCGCGCCACCGACAAGGACGGCAAGGAAGCAGTCTTCGCCGGCTGCTACACGCTGCGCCAGGTCAGCGCTCAGATCCAGGCCCCGCCGTTCCGACCGATCTTTATCGACAAGGGCGCGCTGAAGCCATCCAAGGCCGATTTCGAGGGGGCGCTGCCGCCAAGCTGTGGTGACGGGCCGCCGCCGCCGAAGAAGGACACCGCACTCGAGCACGTGAAGAAACTGTTCGCCGCTGATTATGGCGATCAGTGTGACAAGCAATTTCTCGGCGAGGAGCCGAACATCTTTTCGATCAAATACAAGGCAAAGGACGCGGCTGCCAGCGATCCCGACAAGGAAACGCGGCTTTTCGAGTTCTACTGCCAAGCGGCAGCCTATAACGCAAGTTCGGTCTACTACATGACCGACGAAGTATCGGGCGTGCGGCAGTTGCAGTTCACCGAGCCCGAAATGGATATCCGTTACGAGAACAATGACAGCGACGGCAAACTGCTGGGCATGGATATCATCGGCTTCCGCACAACCGGCTGGGCGGCCAATTCCGAATATGACGAAGAAGCCAAGACGCTGACCACGTTCAACAAATGGCGCGGCATCGGCGACGCCTCGGACAAGGGGATATACCTGTTCCGTAACGGCGATTTCTCCCTCGTCCAATATGATGTGGACGCGTCTTACGATGGCGAGGAGAACCCGCAGACGGTGGTCGACTACAACACCGCGCCGTAGGGGTCTTAGCAGGAACCGCCGCGCTCAAGCAGTCCTTCACATTCGCCTTCTCGTTTCAGGCCGGGAACGCATCGGCCGGAAGAAGGCGCGAATGTCCTCGACCAGAAGACTCGGTTCCTCCAGCGCAGCGAAATGGCCGCCTCGCGGCATCGATGTCCATCGCTGAACGTCAAAGACCCGCGCCACCCAGGATCGAGGCGGCATCGGCAACTCGCGAGGGAAAAGCGCTACCCCAAATGGCGGCAAAACGCGTTCCAGCGTCTCGAACGCAAGAGGGAACAGTCGATTCTCCTTGTAGAGTCGCAAGGACGAGGTGAGCGCGTTGCTGAACCAATAGAGAGAAACATCCGTAAGGAGCGTGTCCATGCCGAAGGTGCGCTCCACGTCACCGTCGCAATCGCTCCAGCTACGGAACTTCTCGATCATCCAGGCTGCGAGACCGATCGGCGAGTCTGTCAGTGCATAAGCAAGCGTCTGAGGCTTCGTGCCCTGCAGATGGGCATAGGCGCCCTCCGTTGCCGTCCAGGCCGCGGCCTTGTCCAGAAAGGCCTGCTCCTCAACGGTGACTGGTGGCAGACCTGCACCCAAGGGTGGCCGATAGCTCCCGGGAATGTAATTGACGTGGACGCCAAGCACGCTTTCGGAATGGAGCCGTGCCATCCAGGCGGAAACGCCCGCGCCGATGTCGCCTCCTTGGGAAGCGAAGCGGTCGTAGCCGAGCCCGCGCATCAACTGTACCCATAACTCCGCGATACGGCCGGAATGGAAGCCTTGTTCCGTCGGCGCCTGGGAAAAGCCGTATCCGGGCAAGGAGGGAACTACCACGTGGAAAGCGTCGGCCGGGTCACCACCATGGGCAGCTGGGTCTGCCAGCAATGGAATGACGTGTTCCATTTCGATGAAGGAGCCGGGCCAGCCATGCGTAATGATCAGCGGCAGCGGCGCCGGTCCGTTGCCTGGCTGGTGGACAAAGTGGACATCTAGGTTGTTCAGCCTCGTCAGATATTGCGGCAGCCGGTTCAGCCGCTCCTCTTGCACTCTCCAGTCGAAGCGGTCTCGCCAGTAATCCGCAAGGCGTTTGATGAACGGCAGCTCGGCCCCATCGCTCCAGCCCGCTTCGCTTAGCGGAATTGGCCATCGTGTTGCGCTAAGCCGGCGCTGGAGATCTTCAAGTTGTTCGTTCGGAATTTGGATCTTGAAGGGGTGAGCGTCCATCGCTGTGCTTCCGATCTGTTGGATCATATCAGCCTACACCAGTAAGAGGATATCGGCCGAACCACGATCACCAAAACCAACGGGCACCTCTGGGCGATATGCCTCAAGGCGCCTTCGACAGCATCCAGTTCAGCGTTTGGCGCCAGTCCACCATGCGGATCGGCGTGCCGTGGGTGCCGGTCTCGAACCGGACGAACCGGGTCGGATAGGGATAGGCTTTGGAACTCGCAATGATGGAACGGAAGAAGGCTTCCTGCTTCTCCACGGGAAAGACCGGGTCCTTGCTGCCCTGGCCGAAGAACACCGGCACGTGACGCCTGTAAGCCGGGCTCGACAGGAAACTGTCATCCCATAGCGAGCCGAGCAGCAGCAGCCCGTTGATGCGCCGTCCCGTATCGTTGCGGCCGGCCAGCTTCCAGCACAGCGCGCCGCCCATCGAGCCACAGGCGACGAAGATTTTCGCGTCCGGCGAGGCCTCGGCATAATGGCCGATCAGCGCCGCGACCTGGGCCGCGCCCTTGTCGCCGAAATCGGTGAAATCGGGTGAGAGATAGAGGCCGCCATTGCCGGCCATCAGGTTCTTGATTCGGTTGAAGTTGCCGCCGAAGGTGAAGTCGTCGACGCCCTGCTTGCGGCTGCCGCCCTGCCCGTGCAGGTAAAGCACGATGATGCCGGCGCCCTCGGTCTTGCCGACAGCGACATGCCTGACATCGCCGGCATCGGTTTTCAGCAGCAAATCCCGCTGCACCTTGCGCACGCCGGTGTCGGTATACTTAGCCTGCACGCGCTTTTCCGGCACCTCGTCGCGGTCGTTGATGTCGCGCATCTCGCGATAGTCGATGACGGTGTAGGCGCCTTTGTCAGACGAAGAGAGCGTCGCCGGATAGGCGAAGAGGTCATCCTTGTAGGGCTTTAGTTCGAGGGCGTCGGCGTGGGCGGTGGAGAACAGGAAAAAGAGCGAAATCAGAAGGCTATGGAGCGCGGCCGCCCCCCTCTGGCCTGCCGGCCATCTCCCCCTCAAGGGGGGAGATTGGATATCACGCCGCCTTCCGCCAATCTTCAAAGCTGTAGGAAAAACTGCGAGATGAGCGCCGCCATCGAAACTGCTGATCTCCCCCCTTGAGGGGGAGATGGCCGGCAGGCCAGAGGGGGGTGCGGCGGTACGATTAGCCATACTGCATGGCATGCGTTTTTCGGCTTCGCTTTGTCAATCCTGCAGCACGCCGCCGGCGTCTTCCAGCGCCTCGCGGGTGTCGACATCGATCGACGCGCTGTCGCCGATCTCGACGTCGATGACATCCAGTCCCTCGGCCTCGACCAGATGGCGGGCGCCGGTGTCGCCCTCGAGGTGGGCGATGCCTCCAAACAGCGCGCGTGGCAGCAGCACCGGATTGCCGCGGCGGCCGTCATGGGCGGCACGCACCACTGAGCGGCCGCCGTCCCTACGGAAGGCCTCGATCAGCCTGTCGAGATCGGTCGAGGAAATGCCCGGCATGTCGCCGAGGACGATCATGGCGCCGGCCGCCTCGGCTCCAACGCGGGCAATGCCGGCTTTTAGAGACGAGGACAGGCCGTCGGCAAAATCCGGGTTGTCGGCAAAGATCACGTCGAGGCCCGAGAGCGCGGCG
The DNA here is from genome assembly GCF_040318435.1 of Mesorhizobium sp. M1143. Classification (NCBI taxonomy): domain Bacteria; kingdom Pseudomonadati; phylum Pseudomonadota; class Alphaproteobacteria; order Hyphomicrobiales; family Phyllobacteriaceae; genus Mesorhizobium; species Mesorhizobium sp. M1143. The sequence goes on from NZ_JAMYMJ010000023.1 coordinate 16,373, forward strand.
TGCACCCGCTCGCGCTGATGGCCGGTGACGACAACGGTGCTGGTTGCCTTCGAGGCCAGTGCGCGCTCGACTGTCCGGCGCACCAGCGGCTTGCCGTCGAACAGCGCCAGAAGCTTGTTCGGCCCGCCCATGCGGCTGGAGCGACCGGCGGCCAGAAGCACGATCTCGACCTTCAGCCCGGCTCTCGCCGGCAGCGGCTCGCGCGGCTGCGGCCTGGTCGGGATTTCCATCAAGAGGCCGCCAACGCCCATGCCGGCAATGTCCTTGGCGGTGACGTCGAGACCGGCGATCAGCCTGTCGAGCACCCAATCGAAACCGTTCTCCTTGGGGCTGCGGGCGCAACCGGGCGCGCCGATGACGCGCTTGCCATCGAGCGTGCCCAGCACCAGCAGATTGCCGGGATCGACGGGCATGCCCGCGCGGATCACCGTGCCACCTGCTGCCTCGATCGCCGCCGGAACGACATCGTTGAAATCGCTCATCGCCGAGGCGCCGAAGATCACCACCATGTCGTTGTCGCGCGCCAGCGCGGCCGCTGCCTCGGCTACAGGCGCGATCTCGTGCGGCGTGCGGCGCTCCGTCGTCAGCCGGCCGCCGGAGCGTGCCAGCCGCGCTTCGGTGACGCGTAGCGTCTTGTCGAGCACGCTCGCCTTGATGCCGGGCAGCACCGTCTGGATGACGCCGATGCGCACCGGATGGTAGGCGTTGACGGCGAAGATCTCGCCGCCGGCGCAGATCTTTGTCACCGCATCGACAAGGGCCGTGGCAACAGCGAACGGGATGATCTTGACCGTCGCCACCATTTGCCCCGTCTCGACAGGCGCGTGCTGCGCCAGCGTGGCGATGGTGATGGTCGGGTCGACCGCATTGATGGCGTCGATCATGGCGGCATCGACGGTGAAGACGCCGGCGGCCTTGGCATGGAGGTTGACGCGGCCGGTCGCGGCCGGTTTTGCCTCGATGTTGCGGTGGGCCATGCTGGCAGCAATCTTTTCGGCCGCCGCATCCTCGCTGAGGTCATCGGCGGCAAGCACCGCCACGACGATCTCGGTAATGCCGGCCGCCTTCAGCACCGCCACGTCCTGCGTGCTCAGCCTGTGCGCCTTGCGGAAACGCCGCTCGCCCGCCGTCGTGGCATGCGCCAGCACCGCGCCTTGCGCCTTGTCGATTGGAACCGGACCGAATCTCACGCCGCAGCGCCTTTCGATTCCAGCCCGCGCGAGCGAAAGGCGTGGATCGTCTGCGCGAGGATGGCGACGGCGATCTCGGCCGGGCTCGCCGCGCCAATGTCGATACCGATCGGTGCGTGGATGCGGGCGATCTGGTCGGCGCTGGCGCCGAGCGCCAGCAGGCGCTCGACGCGCCTGGCGTGTGTTTTGCGGCTGCCGAGTGCGCCGACATAGAAACAGTTGGCGTCGAGCGCGGCCTTCAGTGCGAAATCGTCGATCTTCGGATCATGGGTTACGGCGGCGAGCGCCGTATAGCTGTCGAGCGGCTGGCGTTTCAGCACATCCTCCGGCCATTCGGCATGGAGTGCTACATCGGGAAAACGGTCCGGGGTGGCGAAGGCGGTGCGCGGATCGACGATCTCCAGGGGATAGCCGGCGATCCTGGCCATCGGCGCCAGCGCCTGACTGATATGGACGGCGCCGACTACCACCAGGCGCGGCTGCGGCAAATGCGCGTTGAGGAAGAAGGTGCGCCCTTCAGCCTCGACCGAACCGGAATTGCCGGTGCGAAATGCCTTGGCGATCGCTTGCCCGAGATCGCCGGCAACCTGGTCGCCTTCGCGCACGATGCGGTCGCGGCCGTCGCCGAGATCGGTGACCAGGATCGCGGCGCGGCGGGCCCGGCGTTCGGCATTGAGCGTTTTGAGAGCGTAGGGATCCATGCCTAACCAAGCCGCTCCACATAGACCTTGATGCGGCCGCCGCAGGACAGGCCGACCTGCCAGGCGGTTTCGTCGGCAACGCCGAACTCCAGCATTTTGGCCTTGCCGCTATCGATGACGTCGATCGCCTCGCTTACCACGGCGCCCTCGACGCAGCCGCCCGAGACCGAGCCGTGGAAATTGCCTTCGGCGTCGATGACCAGATGACTGCCGACCGGCCTCGGCGCCGAACCCCAGGTCTCGACCACAGTGGCGATGGCAACATCCTTGCCGTCCTTCATCCAACCTTCCGCGATGATCAAGGGGTCGCGGGCCTCATCGAGATAGATGCTGTTGTCCATGATCGCTTGCCTCAAAGTCTGTTTTCTCTGGGAGCCTGTTTTCGGAATCCAATATGGCTATGCGGCGCGCCTGACACCAGCGTCCAGCCAGCGACGCGGATCGACCGAAGCGGCGGATTTCTTGTCCAGCGAGGCGCAGAGGTCGGCCAGCGCATCGAGATTGTGTACCGAGCGGAACTCGTCGACATGAGGCAGCATCGCTCTGACGCCGCGGGCGCGGGCCTCGAAACCGTCGAAGCGCAATAGGGGATTCAGCCAGATCAGCCGCCGGCAGGATTTGTGCAGGCGATCCATCTCCTCCGACAGGCCGGCGACATCGTCGCGCTCCAGCCCGTCGGTGATCAGCAGCACCACCGCACCCTGCCCGAGCACGCGGCGTGACCAGTGCTTGTTGAACTCCGCCAGCGTATCGCCGATGCGGGTGCCGCCCGACCAGTCCTTCACCGCCGCCGAGCAGTCGGCAAGGGCGGCATCGGGGTCGCGATGGCGCATCTGCCGCGTGAGATTGGTCAGCCGCGTGCCGAAGACGAAGGTGTGCACGCGCCGCCGTTTTTCGGTCAGCGCATGCAGAAAGTGCAGGAAGATGCGCGTGTACTGGCTCATCGAACCGGAGATATCGGCGAGAACCACCAGCGGCGGATGCACTTCGCGGGCTGAGCGGAATTTCGGCAGGATCAGTTCGCCGCCGGTGCGCGCGGCCGAGCGCATCATGGCGCGTGGATCGATACGGCGGCCATGCAGGTCTGCCTTGAAGCGTCGGGTACGGACCATGTCGAACGGCAGCCGCAGCCGGGCAATCGCCTTCTTGGCGTCTGCCATCTCGTCGGCATTCATCTGGGCAAAGTCCTTGCCGCGCAGCACTTCATTCCCAGAGAAGGTTAGCCGGGCGTCGACTTCAATCTCCGGGATTTCCCTGACCGGCCGATTCTTCTCGTGGCCTTCGAACATGGCCTGGCTGACGCGGTTTTCTGCCGCGCGCGGCTTTTGCTTCTCCCTGGTGTCGGGCGCCACCGGCGAGAACATCGCCAGAAGTTTCTCGATCAGCTCGCGCGATTTCCAGAACAGCTGGAAGGCTTCGTCGAAAACAGGGTGATCCTCGTGCCGCGACACCAGCACGGCATGCAGCGTCCAGTAGAAATCGTCGCGCGAACCGATGCCGGCTGCCAGCACCGCCTCGATCCCATCCTTGACCGAAGCCGGCCCGACCCGCATGCCGGATTTGCGCAAGGTGCGGGCGAAATAGACGATGTTGTCGGCGATGCGCCCGTCTTCCGTCGCCTCTCTGGGGTCGGTCTCTTTGGGGTAAGCACCCGGCGCCTTCACTGCCCTACTCCGCCGCCGCCAGTTCGGCCTTGACCTCATCGAGGATGCGCCGGCCCTCGCCCGCGCCGATGCGGGCAATGTCGTCCTGGTATTTCAACAAAACGCCGATCGTGTCGGAGACGGTTTCGGGATCGAGCGCCACCTTGTCGAGTTCGGTCAGCGCGCCGGCCCAGTCGATGGTTTCGGCGACACCCGGCGCCTTGAACAGCTCGACCCGGCGCAGCTTCTGGATGAACGACACCACTTCCGCGGAAAGTCGGCTGTTGGCCTGCGGCACCTTGCGGCGCACGATCTCCAGCTCGCGCTCGGCATTGGGATAGTCGACCCAGTGATAGAGGCAGCGCCGCTTCAGCGCGTCGTGGATTTCGCGGGTGCGGTTGGTGGTGATGATGACGATCGGCGGCTCCTCCGCCTTGATCGTGCCAAGCTCGGGCACCGTCACCTGGAAATCGGACAGGATTTCGAGCAGGAACGCCTCGAAGGCTTCGTCGGTGCGGTCGAGCTCGTCGATCAGGAACACCGGGGCCGCACCCGCCTTGCCGGTCAGCGCATCGAGCACCGGCCGGCGGATCAGGTATTTTTCGGAAAAGACATTGCGCTCCATGTCGGAGCGGTCGACCGAGCCTGCCGCCTCCTCCATGCGGATCTCTATCATCTGCGCGGCGTAATTCCACTCATAGACAGCGGACGAGACGTCGAGCCCTTCATAGCATTGCAGGCGGATCAGCCGGCGGCCGAGTGCCTGCGCCAGCACCTTGGCGATCTCGGTCTTGCCGACGCCGGCCTCCCCTTCAAGGAACAGCGGCCGCTGCATGCGCAGGGACAGGAACAGCACCGTTGCCAGCGAGCGGTCCGCGACGTAGTCCGCGCCGGTCAGGAGATCGAGCGTTTCGTCGATCGTCCGCGGCGCGGGGCGCGGTTTCAGCTCGGTCATTCTTTCTCCGTTGCCGCCTCTGCTCCGCTCTGCAGCACGTGGTAGTCGCGGGCGTGGTAGATCAGCGGCCGCAAATTATCGCCCATGCGCAGGCCTGTCACCTTGCCAAAAAGCACACGATGGGTGGCGAGATCCTTGGTGTCGATCAATTCGCAGTCGAAAACCGCAAGAGCGCCCTTCAGGGTAGGCGCGCCCGTCGATATGACATCCCACTCGCCAAGCGCGAAACGCTCATCGGCCGACAGCCCGGTCAGGCCTGAAAACGCCACCGATAGGGGCTGCTGGTGCGAAGCCAGCGTGTTCAGCGCAAACCGGCCGTTTTGCATGAACAGCTCGTTCTTGGCATTCTCGCGGTTGAGACAGACGAGAACCGTCGGCGGCGTGTCCGACACCGAACAGGCGGCAATCACCGTCGTGCCGCGTTTGCCGGCGGCCCCTTCGGTGGTCACCACATGGACATGGCCGGCAAAATGCGCCATCGCGTCGCGGTAGGCCTGGGGCCCTATGTCGTTCAACTTCAACACCGATGATTTTCCATAAGCGGGAATCCAAGCGTTATATATGGCGGCACACAATAGGCCACAAGCGAAGTGCTTGACGCCAATCCGCAAATTCCCGTGTTGCGCCTGGGGCGGGCAGCCTTTAGGTCTTGGCGGAAGAGACGCTGGAAGCATGCGACCGGCACGGAGGAATTCGTCGTCAGAATGCGACCCCTAACAGCTGTAATAGCGGCACTGCTCTGGCTGCTGCCGGCAAGCGCCGGCGCGCAGACTTTGCTTGTCGGCGTCGCCGCACCCCTGTCCGGTCCGTCGGCGATCCTGGGCAAGCAGATCGAGGCGGGTGCTGCCCTGGCAGCAGAAGCCAACGGCGCCGAGATCAAGACGGTCGACGATGCCTGCACCGCCGATGGCGGGGCTGCCGCCGCCAGGGAATTCGCCGATGCGAAGGTCGATATCGTCGTCGGCTTCCTCTGCACCGAGGCGATCCAGGCGGCGCTGCCGATCCTCAAGGACGCCAACATACCGGTCATCACCGTTGGCGTGCGCACCGAAAGCCTGACCGACCGCCGCGCCAAAACCGGCTGGCCGGTCTACCGGCTGGGGCCACGCGGCGACGACGAGCGCAATGCGGTTGCCGCCATCCTGACCCGGCTGTGGCAGAGCGAATTGTTCGCCATCGTCGATGACGGCACCATCTATGGCCGCGAAATCGCCGAGACGCTGCGCGCCGCAGCGGAGCAGGCAGCGCTGAAGCCGGTCTTCACAGACACGTTCCGGCCGCAGCTCGACAACCAGATCGGGCTGATCGGGCGGCTGAAGAAGGCGGGCGCCACGCATGTCTTTGCCGGTGGCGACGGCGACGACATCGCCATTATGGGCCGCGACGCCGGCCAGCTCGAGGCCGGCATTGTCTTTGCCGGCGGCGAGAATTTGCGCACGCCACCCGGCGATGTGCCTTACGCCGTCGGCACGCTGATGATCGCGCCGCCGGAATGGGCCGATGTCGCCGATCCCAAGGTGCTGGCGGCGTTTACGGCCAAAAACATCGCGCCGGATGGCTATGCCTTGCCGGCCTATGCGGCGGTGGAGATTGCCAAGGCGGCCTCGGCCGCGCCCGAGACCTCGGGCAAGGGGCTGGCCGACGCGCTAACCGGGCATGATTTCACCACCGCGATCGGCCCGCTGCGGTTCGACGACAAAGGCGATCTGAGCCAAAACCTCTATCGCGCCTTCCGCTTCGACGGGACGCGTTTCGTGCCGGCGGAGACGAATTGATGTTTCGCACCGGGCCGCGCAATCTGATCACCGATGTCGCCGGCTTGCGCGTCGGCAACGCGTCGGATGCCAGGCTGAAATCGGGCGTCACCACCGTATTGTGCGACGAACCGGCGGTCGGTGGCGTGCAGATCCTCGGCGGCGCGCCGGGCACGCGCGAGACCGATTTGCTCGAACCGCACAATTCCATCGAGGCGGTTCATGCCGTCGTGCTTTCGGGCGGTTCGGCCTTCGGCCTCGACGCCGCGTCGGGCGTGCAGGCGGCGTTGCGTGAAAAAGGCATTGGCGTCGATGTCGGCGGCTTTCGGGTGCCGATCGTGCCGGCGGCGATCCTGTTTGACCTGCGCAATGGCGGCGACAAGGATTGGGGCCGTTATCCTCCCTACCGCGACCTCGGTTACGAAGCAGCTCAGGCGGCAACAGTCGACTTTCCGCTCGGCACAATCGGCGCCGGCACCGGCGCGCTAAGCTCCGGGGTGAAGGGCGGCCTCGGCTCGGCCTCGACCGTGCTCGACAGCGGCATCACCATCGGCGCACTGGCCGCCGCCAACCCGACCGGCTCGGTAACGATCGCGCGGACCCGCTATTTCTGGGCGGCGCCCTTCGAGATCGGCGATGAGTTCGGCGGGCTTGGCTATCCCTCGCCAATGCCGGACGATGCCAGGCGGATCCTGTTGAAATACCGCGACAAGCGTGTCGGTGGACAAGCCGAGGCCGGTGGCAACACCACCATCGCCGTCATCGCCACCGACGCCGTGCTGACCAAGGCGGCAGCCAAGCGGCTGGCCATTTCAGCGCATGACGGCTTCGTGCGCGCCATCTGGCCCGTGCACACGCCGGCTGACGGCGATCTGGTGTTCGCGCTGGCGACGGGGAAGAGCGGCATAGAACTCAGCGCCGACGATGCCGTCGATTTCTTTGCCGCCGCCGGCGCCACCATGGCGCGCGCCATCCGCCGCGGCATCCATGCCGCGACGCCGGCCGATGGCGATCTGTTTCCGGTGTGGTCGTCGCGCTGACTTTCAGTCAGGTCGGGTCGGACTCCTCTTCCTCGAAGCTGACCGCGACATCCGAATTCGCCGACAGCCAGACTTTCTGGCCCTCGACCTCGGCAAGCAGGCTCAAGGGAATGTAGTGGTGATGCCCCTGATGGGTGCCCTCGCCGCTGTCGGCCTTGGTCAACTTGATCCGCTCGCCATCGACCCTGTCGACGGTGCCGATGTGAACGCCGTCGGCGCCGACCACTTCCATATGCTCGCGAATCTTGCTGGCCTCAGTCATGGGGTGTTCTCCTTTTGAAAACGATCGACGATAACAAACAGAGGCGAAATTGGATGCATCGCCTTTCGAATAGCACGATGTTTTGACTGTCTCGTGATAGGGAACGATCGAACCACGGCAGGCGGAGCGGAACCCCGATGCGAAATCTCGTCCTGATTGGCGTTTGCCTGCTGGTCCATCTCGCATCCGCCATGGCCGCCCGAGCGGGCGATGTCGCCGAGCTTGAAATCCTCGGCTTCAGCAAGGATGGCAGCGTCTTCACCTTCGAGGAATATGGTGTGGCAGACGGTTCGGGCTTTCCCTATGCCAATCGCTACTACATCAACACCGCCGACGACACGTTCCTGAAGGGCACGCCAATCCGGGTCCGGCTGGAGGATGAGACCGCCTCGCTCGAGACGGCCCGTCAGCAAGCCAGGCAAAAAGGCGAAGCAATCATTGCCCAGGCCGAGCTTACCGCCAACCGCGGCATCACCGCCGGCTTCAACCCGGTGACCGAATTGTCGGCCGACCCGTTCCGCATGGTGGTCAACCCACGGCCGATCTTTTCGCCGGTCGACCCGCCGCTGGAATTCCGGCTGGACGAGATCGGCATGAATGACACCGAAAGCTGCCAGAGCCAGGGCGAGGTCAACGGTTTTCGCCTGCTGCGGATCGAGGCCAGGGATGGCGGCCGGACCCATCTGCTGCATGAGGATAAATCGATCCCGAAAAGCCGTGGCTGCCCCAACGGCTACAGGATCGGCGCGGTGCAGACGTTCTCGATGGACAGCATCAGCGCCTATGCGGTGCTGATCGCGGTGCGCCAATACGGCTTCGAAGGGCCGGATTTTCGCTGGATCGCCGTGACCGGACGCCTGTGACATCGCTCGATCAATCCAGTTGGCGCAAGCGCGCCGGAAATCGCGTCAGCCGCGCCGTACCATCGACGGGCACGGCGCTTGTCGGCGCCTTGCTGTGGGCGATGGCCATGGGCGCCAGCGCGCTGACCGGTCTTTGGCTCGACAATTGGGAGACCCCGGAAAAGATCCGCTTCGTCGTCCTGCTGTTTGCGACCGGCGCGGCATTGGCCTTTCCCGTCGGGTTGTTCGCGGCGCGGCTGGTCTCGCTCGACCGGCATTGGGAGGTGGCGTTCGCCGCCGCCTTCGTCTGCCTGCTTGCCACGACGCTCGCCTTCACCGGCGGGTTGTTTGCGCTGCAATACCGCTCCTATTATGCCGAATGGCACGCGGAGGCCTTCACCGCCCGGTGGGCGTTCGAACTGGTCTTCACCTCGCTGACGGCGCTCTACCAGTTCGTGGTGCCGGGTATCAGGCTCTATTTTCCGCTCGGATTCATCGCGCTTGCCGCCGCCAGCGTGTGGTTTGCACGCCAGCAGCGTTGAGCATTCGGTCCGCCTCTGATAGGAGGCGCACTTAACCACCGACATATCAGGACTGACGGATGATCCCTCGCTATTCCCGGCCGGAAATGGTCGCCATCTGGTCGCCGGAAACCCGCTTCCGCATCTGGTTCGAGATCGAGGCCCATGCCTGCGATGCGCTAGCCGAGCTCGGCGTCATCCCCAGAGAAGCCGCCAAAACCATCTGGGAAAAAGGCGGCGCCGCCCAATTCGACGTCGGCAAGATCGACGAGATCGAGGCCGTCACCAAGCACGACGTCATCGCCTTCCTCACCCATCTCACCGAATTCGTCGGGCCGGATGCGCGTTTCATCCACCAGGGCATGACCTCATCGGATGTTCTCGACACCTGCCTTGCGGTGCAGCTCGGCCGCGCCAGCGATATCCTGCTGGCCGACCTCGACGGCCTGCTCGCCGCGCTGAAGCGCCGGGCCTTCGAGCACAAGGACACCGTCACCATCGGCCGCAGCCACGGCATTCATGCCGAGCCGACCACGTTCGGCGTCAAGCTGGCGCAGGCCTATGCCGAGTTCTCACGCTGCCGCGAGCGGCTGGTGCACGCACGGGAGGATATTGCCACCTGCGCCATATCGGGCGCGATCGGCACCTTCGCCAACATCGATCCCTATGTCGAAGAGCATGTGGCGAAAAAGCTTGGGCTGAAGCCGGAGCCGGTGTCGACGCAGGTCATCCCTCGCGACCGCCATGCCATGTTCTTTGCCACGCTCGGCGTCATCGCCTCGTCGGTCGAGCGGCTGGCGACCGAGATCCGCCATCTGCAGCGCACCGAGGTGCTGGAAGCGGAAGAGTATTTTTCGCCGGGCCAGAAGGGCTCGTCGGCAATGCCGCACAAGCGCAACCCGGTGCTGACCGAAAACCTCACCGGCCTTGCCCGCATGGTGCGCTCCATGGCGCTGCCGGCGATGGAGAATGTGGCGCTCTGGCACGAGCGCGACATCTCGCATTCCTCGGTCGAGCGCATGATAGGGCCGGACGCCACGGTAACGCTGGATTTCGCGCTGTCGCGGCTCACCGGCGTCGTCGACAAATTGCTGGTCTATCCCGACAACATGCTGAAGAACATGAACAAGTTCCGTGGCCTTGTGCATTCGCAGCGCGTGCTTTTGGCGCTGACGCAAGCCGGCGTCAGCCGCGAGGATGCCTACCGCCTGGTGCAGCGCAACGCCATGAAGGTATGGGAACATGGCGCTGATTTCCTTGAGGAATTGTTGGCCGACAAGGAAGTCACCGCAGCGCTGCCCGAAGCCGAGATCCGCGAGAAATTCGACCTGGGCTATCACACCAAGCATGTCGACACGATCTTCAAGCGGGTTTTCGGATAGGATCTTCCATGCGGCTGGCTGTCCTTTCCGACATCCATGGGAATCTGCGCGCGCTTGAGGCGGTTCATGCGCAGATCAAAGACGCTTCTCCCGACATCATCGTCAATCTGGGCGATTGTCTCTCCGGGCCGCTATGGCCTGAAGAAACCGCGCAATATCTGATGGCACAGAATTGGCCGACCGTGCGCGGCAATCACGACCGTGTGCTGGTCGAGCCGCCTGCTTCCGGGTTGGAAGACGTCGATGCTTTCACCCACCAATGCCTGTCCCAGGCGTCATTGACCTGGCTCTCCGCATTGCCGGTCACCCTGTCGCCTGCCCAGGACATCCTGCTTTGCCATGGCAGCCCCAGTGACGACGACGTGTTCCTGCTCGAGGAAGACGGAGGCAGCCACTTCCACCCGTCCAATGAAAAGCAGATCAGGCACAAGCTGGGCAGCGCCGGCGCCGGGCTGACCTTGTGCGGCCATACACATACGCCGCGCGTTGTGCGCTTGTCGGACAACCGGACAATCCTCAATCCCGGCAGTGTCGGCGTCCAGGCATTCCCAGGTTTGACTGTGACCGGCAGTCCGGATGCCCGCTATGCCCTTGCCACGCGCAAGGACAGACAATGGTCGTTCAGCCATCATACGGTCAGCTATGACTGGACCGAGGCGTCCACCCGCGCGACAGCCACCGGCTTCGACAGCTGGGCGCATGGGCTGCTGACGGGCTACGCCGCCACTTCCTTGTAAGAACCGAGCGGGCGCTCAGCCGGCGGCGCCCGGCACGGTGCGGATAACCGTGCCCCACGGATCTTCCCGCGTGGTTTCAGCGGTTGTCTTGTCCGACCGCATCTCGACCCAGGCCAGACCCGAGCGGGACGGATCGCGGCGGCCGGCGCCGGCGCTGTGCCACGAATTGCCACCGATATGATGGTGGTAGCCTCCCGACGACAGGAACACCGCCTGCCCTCCATACTTAGCGACCGTGTCGAAGCCAAATTCGTCGTGCCACCAGGCCTCGGCATCTTCCGGCCGGCCGACGCGCAGATGGACATGGCCGATAATGCTGTTTTGCGGCGCGCCCTGCCAGCCGGCGTCACCGGCCGGCACGCTGCCAACCACGGCGGCCAGATTCAGCCGCTCGGTCGCCATGGCGATCTTGTCGCCGTTCCACTTCCACTCCTGCGGCAGACGGTCCCTATAGACTTCAATGCCGTTGCCTTCGGGGTCGGTCAGGTACAAAGCCTCGCTGACCAGATGGTCGGAGGCGCCCTCGATGCGGATCTTGTTGGCGGCGGCATGGTTTATCCAACGGCCGAGATCGGCGCGGCTGGGCAGAAGGAAAGCGGTGTGGAAAAGGCCGGCGCTGCGCGGATCGTCGGGCTTGGCCGCTGCGTCAGGCTCGATGACCAGCAGCGGGCGCTCGGCAGCGCCCAGCGTGATGGCGCCATCGGCGCGGCTCAATTCCTGCAGGCCGACAACAGCCCGGTAGTAATCGGCAAGTCCTTCGGCGTCGCGCGCCTTCAGGCCCACGCGTGACACGCTGACGGGGGTCGTCGCGGCAAAAGGCAGTTCGCTCATAAAACTCTCCGTTCAGCGCGTTATCCCAGGCCGCGCCACCAGTCTATTCTGTTGTCCATCTCTTCCTGCCTCAAATCGTCGATCCTGATCGTTCACACAAGATGGAAAGAATCGAACAGGTTGTTCACGATTGTGATGCACCGCATGCGTCAGCGCGGGTTGCACGAGACACGGCCGCTCGCTATCTCAGCGCCATGAAAGTCAAAGACGCAGATATTCTGATCGTGCCGGGCTACACCAATTCCGGCCCCCAACACTGGCAGACACGCTGGCAGTCGAAACTGTCGACGGCGCGCCGGGTCGAGCAGGCGGAGTGGTCGAAGCCGGTGCGCGAGGACTGGACGGCGAGCGTGGCGAACGCTGTCAACGAGGCCGAGCGGCCGGTGGTGATCGTTGCCCATTCCCTGGGCGTGGCGGCCGCGGTGCAGGCCATTCCGCAGTTCAGGAAGCCGGTCGCCGGTGCGTTCTTTGTCGCGCCGCCCGACGTCGCCAACCCGGAGATAAGGCCGCGTCACCTGATGACCTTTGGCCCCTATGCACGCGAACCGCTGCCCTTCCCGTCCATCGTCATCGCCAGCCGCAACGATCCGTTCTGCGCCTTCGAGGTTGCCGAGGACATTGCCGGCGCCTGGGGTTCGCTGTTCATCGATGCCGGCGAAACCGGTCACCTCAATGAGGATGCCGGCTTCGGCCCGTGGCCGGAAGGGTCGATGACCTTCGCCAAGTTCCTGACCGACCTCAAGGCCTGACCGGGCAAGGCACCACGCCTCAGCCCTTGATCGAATCGTTCATGCTTTTGATGAGTATCTTTGCGCCGAGCGAAATCAGCGCATGGTCCGAGCCCATCGCCAGCAGCCGGTAGCCCATCGCCACGACGCGGCCGGCAATCGCCGGCTCAACGACGTAGATTGCCGCATGCTTGCCCGCCTTGCGCGTCCGCTCGGCGATGGAGGCGACGGTTTCCATCATGCTTTCCAGCGTCGAATTGACGGTGGCGCCATTCGACCAGGCGATGGAGAAATCCGATGGGCCGAGGAAGATGCCGTCAATGCCCGGCGTGTCGAGGATGCCGTCCAGCGCATCGAGTGCGGCGCGCGTTTCGACCATGGCAAAGGCCATGGTGCGTTGATTGGTGTCGCGCAGCCATTCGGCGTGGTCGCCTTTGCCATGGCGCGGAAAAGCATAGGTCGGGCCCCAGGAGCGCTCGCCCATCGGCGGATATTTCATCGCCGCGGCAAAGAGTTTTGCATCGGCCACCGAATTCACCATCGGTGCAATCACCGCCTCGGCACCGAAATCGAGGGCGCGGCTGGCCATGTCGAAGCGGCCGACCGGAATGCGCACCAGCGCCGGCTTGTTGGCGGCCAGCACCGGCACCAGGCCGCGCAAGACCGAGTCTTCGTGGTGTCCGCCATGCTGCATATCGAGGGTGACGGCGTCAAAACCCTGCTTGGCGATGATTTCGACCGTCAAAGCGTCCGGAACGCCGGACCAGGCGGTGAACAGCGTTTCATCCGCCGCCAGGCGTGACTTCAGGGACATGGGTGCTTTCCTCGTTGGGTAGAGCCTTGTAACAGGCCTACGCACAGTTTCAGCCGGAAAAGGCTGAAAAGGCAAAGAAAAACCGCCCGGCTGGACCGGGCGGTCGATTGGTCCAGCGCTAGTCGCTCTAGGTGTTCTTGATCTGCTCGATCGCCTGCGCCATCAGTTCGTCCATGGTGCGGCGGATCTGGTGATCCGACTGGTCGACGCCGGCGGCGTCGAAATCCTTGCGGATCTTGCGGAATACGTCGTGATCGCCAGCTTCCTCGATGTCGGAAACCACAACTTCCTTGGCATAGGCGTCGGCGTCAGTGCCGGACTTGCCCAGCTTTTCGGCTGCCCACAGGCCAAGCGCCTTGTTGCGGCGTGCCGAAGCCTTGAAGCGAAGTTCTTCGTCGAAGGCGAATTTGCGCTCAAAACCCTCTTCGCGGTCTTTCATGCTGCTCATGGCTTCCCTCCGATGAAATCGATTCGCGTTGGTGATGGATATGTGTGCTGCCGCAGCACAAACCAAAAGGGCGCGGGCCGGTCAATATGCTACATCGCTTGCTGCGCTGCGGCATTTCATTCCTGAAAGCGGTCGATGGAAAGGATTTGCCGATTGAGCAAACGCTGTGATTGGGATAGACCCGGCATTGAACCCCACCCGTCGCCGCACCAATTTAGGCAGACGGACAGGAACTGGTCGCTTGCCGCCTGCCCGCAAATCCAGAGAAAAATCAGATGAAAAATCGCCGCCGCATTTATGAAGGCAAGGCCAAGATCCTCTATGAGGGACCGGAACCGGGCACACTTATCCAGTTCTTCAAGGATGATGCGACCGCATTCAACAAGAAGAAGCACGAGGTCATCGACGGCAAGGGGGTGCTCAACAACCGCATCTCCGAATATATTTTCAACCATCTGAACCGCATGGGCATTCCGACCCACTTCATCCGCCGGCTCAACATGCGCGAGCAGTTGATCAAGGAAGTCGAGATCATTCCGCTCGAAGTGGTGGTGCGCAATGTCGCCGCCGGCTCGCTGTCCAAGCGCCTCGGCATCGAGGAAGGCACCGTTCTGCCGCGCTCGATCATCGAATTCTATTATAAGGCCGATGCGCTCGACGATCCGATGGTGTCGGAAGAGCACATCACCGCTTTCGGCTGGGCAAGCCCGCAGGAGATCGACGACGTCATGGCGCTGGCCATCCGCGTCAACGACTTCCTCTCCGGCCTGTTCATGGGTGTCGGCATCCAACTCGTGGATTTCAAGATCGAATGCGGCCGCCTGTTCGAGGGCGACATGATGCGCATCGTCGTTGCCGACGAGATCTCGCCGGATTCGTGCCGGCTGTGGGACGTGGCAACGCAGGACAAGCTCGACAAGGACCGTTTCCGCCGCGATATGGGCGGCCTCGTCGAAGCCTATCAGGAAGTTGCCCGCCGCCTTGGCATCATGAACGAGAACGAGCCGCCGCGCCCGACCGGCCCGGTGCTCGTCGCCTCGACCGACGGCCTCAAAGGCAAGCCGCACTAAGTCTTCATTTCTTGACGCAATTCCGGACGGAAAACCGCTTCAGACTTTTCCTGGAATTGCTAAGTCTTCGAACAGGAACCTGTCCAGCATGATCAAGGCCCGCATCACCGTCACCCTCAAGAACGGCGTGCTCGACCCGCAGGGAAAAGCCATAGAGCACGCTCTGTCCGGACTGGGGTTCGGCGGCGTCGGCCAGGTGCGGCAGGGCAAGGTCTTCGACCTCGAGCTCTCGGAGACCGACAAGGCCAAGGCTGAAGCCGATCTGAAAGCCATGTGCGACAAGCTGCTGGCGAACACGGTGATCGAGAATTACGCGGTGGAGATCGCTTGATATGAAATCAGCTGTCGTTCTTCTCCCCGGCCTCAACCGCGACCGCGACATGATTGCGGCGCTGACCAAGATCTCCGGGCAGGCGCCGGCGACCGTCTGGCAGACCGACACCGAAATCCCCGATGTCGACCTGATCGCCATTCCCGGCGGCTTCTCCTTCGGCGATTATCTGCGCTGCGGCGCGATTGCCGCGCGGATGCCGGTGATGCGGGCAGTCGCTGAAAAGGCCGCCAAGGGCGTCATGGTCATTGGCGTCTGCAACGGGTTCCAGATTCTGGTCGAGGCCGGCCTGCTGCCCGGCGCGCTGATGCGCAATGCTTCGCTGAAATTCGTTTGCCGTGAGGTGAAGCTGCAGATCGCCAACGCCAACACCATGTTCACCCGCCGCTATCAGCCGGGCCAAATCATCCGCACGCCGGTTGCGCATCATGACGGCAATTATTTCGCCGATGCCGACACGCTTGCGCGCCTCGAGGGCGAAGGACAGGTTGTGTTCCGCTATGCCGAAGGCACCAATCCCAATGGCTCGATCAACGACATTGCCGGCATCATCAGCGAGAAGGGCAATGTGCTCGGCCTGATGCCGCATCCGGAAAACCTGATCGAGGCCGCGCATGGCGGCAGTGACGGCCGGGCGCTGTTCGAAGGCGCACTCGGCATCGCCGCCTGATATCTCTTCGAATTCCTTTCAAAACACGGGGGCGGTTGACCATGAGACTGACGATTGTTCGCCTAGGTCCCCTGGCTGCTGCCGGCTTGGCGTTGGCGTCCTGCCAGTCCAGCCCGAAGAGCGCGCCGGTCCCCACGGGCAAGAGCGCTTCGCTGCTGGCCATGGAACAGGTAGCGATATCGGCCCACAAATGCTGGATCGCCAGCAAGGATCCCGCCTTCAAATCCTATCAGATGGCCAATGAGCTGAATTCGTTCAGCGGCACGCCCCGCTTCCTGCTGGTGCCGGCCAAGCATTATGGCGGCAAGCCGCTGCTGGTCGTCCAGGCGCAAGGCAATTCCAGCCGCGTCGACGTGTTCGGTCCGCTGATGGACGATCCGCTCGGCGCGCGCATCGGATCCGACATTGCGCGCTGGCAAACGGGCAACCCCTCCTGCAACGCGGCCGCCTGACGCCATGGGCCGCTTCCTGCAGTTTGCGGGATTGATCATCGGTCTGGCCGGGCTTGTCCTGCAAGCGTGCATCACCATCCCGGCATCGATGGAAGCCGGCCGCAGTTTTCTCGGCTCCATCGTCTTTCTGTTCAGCTTCTTCACCATCCTGACCAACATCGGTGCAGTGCTGGTCCACGTCTCGCTGCTGTCGCCTTCGGGCTACGCCTGGCTGCCGGCCTTTGCCGGGCCGCGGATGCGGGCGGGCGTGGCGGCTTCCATCGCCCTGGTCTTCATCGTCTACGCGACAGTTCTGGCGCAGCTCTGGCAGCCGCAGGGGCTGTTCCTGCTCTGTGACGTGCTGCTGCACTATGTGACGCCGGTGCTGTTCGTGCTGTGGTGGCTTGTTGCAGGCGCTGACGGCAGGACACGCTGGAGCGACATTTCGTGGTGGATGGCCTTTCCGATCGCCTATCTCGCCTATGCGCTGGCGCGCGCACCGATCGCAGGCGAAGTGCCCTACCCGTTCCTCGACGTTGCGAAAAACGGCGCGGCCAGCGTCGCCCGTGCGGCGCGGGCCGTCACCGGTGTTTTCCTGGTGCTGTGCATCCTCGCCGTGCTTGCCGATAGGGGCGTCTCACGCCTCAGGGCTCCGCGCACCCGTCGTTGACGAACCGGCTCCGGGTCAGTCCCAGAGCCGTCGGATCCCTTCACGGTAGGCGTCGCCACGCGAAACACCGATATCCCTGAGCTGCTCGTCGGTCATTTCCAGCAAGGCCAGGCGGCCGCGACGGCGCTCGATCAACGCTTCGATCCATCGCGCCAGCGATCTGACCACATGCACGATCCGGCCGACAAAGCCTCGCCGGCTGGACGGCCCGACCAATTCAATGCCGGCGCAGCGGATTGTCTCGATTGTATCCATTGTTTTTCTGCCAACCTTGCAAATTGTACCCATCTTGGTACGGTTCTGATATGCATTGACACCCGATCTGGTGCAATATACAGAACTGTCACCATGACAAATTGGCTCCCTGACCTCACCATCGGTTCCGGCCCGCTTTACCAGCGCCTTGCCGACAGCATCGAATCGGACATCGACAAGGGCGTTATCGATGCCGGGGCAAAATTGCCGCCGCAGCGCGATCTCGCCTATGACATCGGCACGACGGTCGGCACGATCGGCCGGGCCTATCAGCTGCTGCGCGAACGCGGGCTGGTGAGCGGCGAAGTCGGACGCGGGACCTATGTGCTGGCGCAGCAATCGGAAGCGGCGTCACCCGAATTCGCCGAGCCGGCCGTGCAAGGCACGCGCTATGTCGATGCACCGCCCGGCAAGCTGCGTTTCGACAGCACTGCCGCGCCCGACATCGGCCAGGGCGCCATTGTCGCTGACATGCTCTCGCGCACGGTGCAGGATCACCCGCACGAGATTTCGAGCTACACCAGGGATTTTCCGGAGCGCTGGTTCGAGGCCGGCGCCCGCTGGCTGTCGCGCAATTCGTTCCGTCCGGCGGCCGACACCATCGTTCCCACGCTTGGCACACATGCCGCGGTGATGGCGGCGATTGCGGCACTGACCACACCGGGCGACTATGTCGCCTTCGAGCACCTCACCTATTCGCAGATCGCCCGCAGCGCCGGGCTGATCGGGCGGCGCATAGCACTGGTGGCATCGGACGAAGAAGGCCTCGATCCCGAGGATTTCGAACGCGTCTGCGCGCAAAAGCACCCGAAGATGATCTTCCTGATGCCGACGGTGCAGAACCCGACGTTGGCGATCCTGTCGGTTTCGCGCCGCGAGGCGATCGCTCGTGTCGCGCGCGCGTACAATGTCATCGTCATCGAGGACGATCTCTATGGCGGCCTGACCGAAGATCCGACGCCGCTCATCGCCGAATATGCACCCGAGCGCACCATTGTCGCCGGCGGTCTGTCGAAATCGGTCGCGGCAGGTGTTCGCGGCGGCTGGCTCTCCTGCCCGCCCGCCTATCGCCATCGCATCCGCGTCGCCCACAAGATGATGACCGGCGGGATGCCGTTCCTGCTGGCGGAGGTGAATGCGCGGCTGGTGCTGTCTGGGCAGGCTGGCGATATCCGCAAACGCAGCATTGCCGAAATTGCCGCCCGCATCGCCATCGTGCGCGAGACACTGGCGGGTTTCGCCTTCAAGTCACACGGCAGCGTGCCCTTCGTCTGGCTGACGCTGCCCGATCCCTGGCTGTCCGGCACGTTCAGGAGCGCATGCCTCGAAAATGGCGTGCTCCTCGACGACGAGGACGAGTTCAAGGCGGGGCGTTCCGAGCAGGTTTTTCACGGCGTGCGTTTCGGCGTCTCGCAGCCAAGGCGGCGCGAGGACATCACCGGCGGCGTCGCGGTGATCCGGCGGCTGCTGGAGGAAGGCCGCGCCGGCTACGACAGGTCGTCCTGAATCGTTGGCGCCAAACCGTGCCCCTGCGTACCGATCTCAGGTTCAGCCCTCTGCCTTGAAGTTTTTGGCTTCCTTCGCGCCCTTGTCCTTGCCGTGCTTCTCGGCCAGGTCCTTGGCCTGCTTGGGCGAAACGTCGGTGGTCTCGGCAATATGCATGGCCTCCTTGTCGGAGAGGCGATTGTCTTTCTTGCCTTGCTTGGTGGCCATGTCGAAATCTCCTGATTGGTTTGAGGCCTAACGGCCGGGATGCCATAGCGTTCCCCAACGGCGCCCCGCTACCATCGTCGCCTTGTGTTTTCCGGCGTTTTTCGTCATCCGATGGGGTGTATCACGCCAAAGCTTGCGATATGAGGGGACTCAAATTCCCTCTCTCCCATGGACACCAATCGCCGCCCATGACCATTTCTAATTCCGTGCCGATCACCCCGGAACTCATAGCCGCGCATGGGCTCAAGCCCGACGAATACCAGCGCATCCTCGATCTGGTCGGGCGCGAACCGAGCTTTACCGAACTCGGCATCTTCTCGGCGATGTGGAATGAGCACTGCTCCTACAAATCCTCGAAGAAATGGCTGCGCACGCTGCCGACCACCGGGCCGCAGGTCATCCAGGGTCCGGGCGAGAATGCCGGCGTGGTCGATATCGGCGATGGCGACTGCGTCGTCTTCAAGATGGAGAGCCACAACCATCCCTCCTACATCGAGCCCTACCAGGGTGCGGCGACCGGCGTCGGCGGCATATTGCGCGACGTCTTCACCATGGGCGCGCGGCCGATTGCGGCGATGAACGCTTTGCGCTTCGGCGCACCGGACCATCCCAAGACCAGGCACCTGGTCAGCGGCGTGGTTTCCGGCGTCGGAGGATACGGCAACGCCTTTGGCGTGCCGACCGTCGGCGGCGAGGTCAATTTCGACGCCCGCTACAACGGCAACATCCTGGTCAACGCCTTTGCCGCCGGCCTCGCCAAGACAGATGCGATCTTCCTGTCGGAAGCCAAGGGCGTCGGCCTGCCGGTCGTCTATCTCGGCGCCAAGACCGGCCGCGACGGCGTCGGCGGCGCCACGATGGCCTCGGCCGAGTTCGACGACAAGATCGACGAGAAGCGCCCGACCGTGCAGGTCGGCGATCCCTTCACCGAAAAATGCCTGCTCGAAGCCTGCCTTGAGCTGATGGCGTCCGGCGCCGTCATCGCCATCCAGGACATGGGTGCGGCCGGCCTCACCTGTTCGGCGGTCGAGATGGGCGCCAAGGGCGACCTCGGCATCGAGCTTCACCTCGACCAGGTGCCGGTGCGCGAAGAGCGCATGAGCGCCTATGAGATGATGCTGTCGGAGAGCCAGGAGCGCATGCTGATGGTGCTGCGCCCCGAGAAGGAAAAGGAAGCCGAGGCGATCTTCCACAAATGGGGCCTCGACTTCGCCATTGTCGGCAAGACCACCGACGATCTGCGCTTCCGCGTCATTCACCAGGGTGACGAGGTCGCCAATCTGCCGATCAAGGACCTTGGCGACAAGGCGCCGGAATATGACCGCCCCTGGGTCGAGCCGAAGAAGCCTGCGGCGCTTGCCGCCGGCGATGCGCCGAAGGCCGATGTCGCCGATGCGCTGTTGAAACTGCTCGGCGGGCCGGACCTGTCGTCGCGCCGGTGGGTGTGGGAGCAGTACGACACGCTGATCCAGGGCAATTCGCTGCAGCTTCCGGGCGGCGACGCCGGCGTTGTGCGCGTCGAAGGCCATCCGACCAAGGCGCTCGCCTTCTCCTCCGACGTGACGCCGCGCTATTGCGAGGCCGACCCGTATGAAGGCGGCAAGCAGGCTGTGGCCGAATGCTGGCGCAACCTTACCGCCACCGGCGCGCTGCCGCTGGCGGCGACGGACAACCTCAATTTCGGCAATCCGGAACGGCCTGAGATCATGGGCCAACTGGTCGGCGCGGTGAAAGGCATTGGCGATGCCTGCCGCGCGCTCGGCTTCCCGATCGTGTCGGGCAATGTCTCGCTCTACAATGAAACCAACGGCCAGGGCATCCTGCCGACGCCGACCATCGGCGGCGTCGGGCTGATTGCCGACTGGTCGAAGATGACCCGTATCGGCTTTGCCGCCGAGGGCCAGATGATCCTGCTGGTCGGCGCGCCCCCAAGCTGGGGCAGCCATCTCGGCCAGTCCGCCTATTTCAGAGACATTCACGGTCGGACCGACGGGCCGCCGCCACCCGTCGACCTCGCCCATGAAAAGCGCGTCGGCGACCACGTGCGCGCGCTGATCGCGTCGGGCGTCGTGACCGCGGCGCATGACCTTTCCGATGGCGGCTTGGCGATAGCCCTGGCCGAGATGGCGATGGCGTCCGGCATAGGCGCCACAATTCCGGGGCTCGCCGGCACCGACCCGATCCCGGTCTGGTTCGGCGAAGACCAGGGCCGCTACCTGCTGACGCTGTCCGTCGATCCGCAGAGCAAGGAATGGGACGCCATCCGCGAGGAACAGAGCAAGCTCGGCATCTTTGCGCCATGGATCGGCTCGACCGGTGGAAACGAACTGAAGCTCGGCGATGCCAGGGCGATCCCGGTCAGCGAATTGACTGCCGCCCACGAAGGCTGGTTCCCGAACTTCATGGACAAGTCCATTTGACCAGCCTGGCAGCCCGGACGCTGATCGCAGTCGTCTTCTGGCCGTCGCTGTTCTTCTTCTGGTTCCTCGGGCCGTTCGTCTTTTTCCTGCTGTCGACGACCTCGAGCGAGGTCTGTCCGCTGCTGGAAAGGCGTGAACAGTTCCTTGAGGCGGCCAATGGCACACTGCCGATGCTGGCCTTGCAAAGCCTGATCTACGCGATCCCCATCGTCTGCCTGGTGCTGTGGAGCCGCCTTTTGCCGAACCCGGCGCGCGCAAGGCATGTCGCCACCTGCATCAACCTCTTTGCCGTTGCGGTCATTACGGGCGCGCTGTGGGAATACGGCTCATCGCTGATCTGCGACGGCAATGGCCAACCATTCTTTTCGCCCCTGTGGCAGATGACCAGCTATCTCCCGATCATCAACCTGGCGCTCAACATCCCGCTCTATGTCCTGGTGTTCAGCCTTGGCCGGGGGTTCTCGACCCGCGACGACATTACCGAAGATGGTGTGGTTCACCCGCGGCAGGATGGCACTTAGACACTGCGTCGCCGACAGAACGGCTTCAACCCGGACCAGAAAGGCTTTAGGCTGCCGTGCGAGTCACTCGTGCCTAGCCGCCCAGAACAGGATTTTGCCATGGCAATGGATGCCCACGACATCGAAAAACTGATCAAGGACGGCATTCCGGACGCCAAGGTGACGATCCGCGACCTCGCCGGTGACGGCGATCACTATGCAGCCGAAGTGGTGGCCGAAAGCTTCCGCGGAAAGAGCCGCGTCCAGCAGCACCAAATGGTCTATGATGCGCTGAAGGGCAATATGGGCGGCGTGCTGCACGCGCTGGCCCTGCAGACCAGCGTGCCGGACTGAAGCCAGACTGGCCTACTGTTTCTGCGGCTGCTTCGCCGACACTGACGTGATCGGCTTCGCCGACACTGAGATGATCGGGCCCGCCGGGTATTTTCCGCCGACGATCATTCTTTTCCCATCCGACAGCGCGGAGACCGCGCCGTCGAGGAACAGCGCGTTGCGGCATTGTAGCGCGTCGCGAAACAGCCGCGCAAAGCTGCCGAAACTGACCTCAGACCGCGAGATCGCCAGAAAAACGGTGTTTTCATCGCGCACGCCGACGCCGTTGCGGATGTAGCGCGAGGTTCCGTTCGGCTCGAAGCGTGGGTGAATCTTGCCATTGATCACCAGCATCGGGCCGGACTGCGTGGCGAAGGCAACATCGCGTTTGGTGACCGCATAGGCGTTGCTTTCCATGACAGCCGCCTTGCCGTCCTTGCCCACCAGAAAAACGCCGTTCGGTTTCAGGAAGAAATTGGCTTCGCCGTCGGCAAGATTGAGCCGTGACTTTTCGCTGCCGTCCTCGACCAGGAGCCCGACCGGCGACAAATCCTCGTGATACATGCCGCCATTCATGGCGAGCAGCACCGGCCTCCCCTCGCCCGCAACAGCCTTGTCGAAGGCTTCGAGCGAACCAAAAGGCTTGCCATCGGCGCCGGCGTGGAAAACACCGATGCTGTCGGCGCGAAGATCGATCTCGCAAACGACATAGGTCACCGCCTCGAAGGCGACATTCCGGCAAGGCGCGGGCAGGTCACCGCCAATGACCAGCGGCGGCGGCTCCGGGCGTCTCGGCCACCAGACAACGGCAATCGCCGCCAGCAGGATGGCGATCGGAAGGGCGGCGCCATATCGTCTTTTCATCATGTTCCGAAGGTTGCAATCGGCTCGGATGCTTGGCCCAAGACAGGCGATCCTTTGCGCCATTTCCGCGACGGCGGCGCAAACATCTTGTTTCGGCCCATCTATGGGTTTATTTGATGGCTATGCTTCGAGCCTGACTCCCACAGGCGTGAAAGGATATCTCATGAGCGGCATCAACGACTACATCGACAGCGAAGTGAAGGGCAACGACGTCGTCCTTTTCATGAAGGGCACGCCCGGTTTTCCGCAGTGCGGCTTTTCCGGCCAGGTCGTCCAGATCCTCGATTACATCGGCGCCGACTATAAGGGCGTCGACGTGCTGACCTCGGCCGAACTGCGCCAGGGCATCAAGGAATATTCGAACTGGCCGACGATCCCCCAGCTCTACGTCAAGGGCGAATTCGTTGGCGGCTGCGACATCATCCGCGAAATGTTCCAGGCGGGCGAGTTGCAGACGTTGCTCGTCGACAAGGGCGTCAGCGTCAAAGCGACAGCCTGATTCTGAGTTGAGACGGGGCAAGCCCCGCCCCGGCAAAATGTTACCTCCCCCTATCGGAGTGAGGACGAACTTATGCGCCGGCATGCCGGCGCATATTCGTTTTGAAGATCGGACCCGCCGTGGACCAGCCAGCAAAAGCGCCGCAACAGGCACGCAAATTGCCTATTCCGCGCTGGGAATTCATCGCGCTGTGCGCGGCACTGATGGCGTTGAACTCGCTGGCCATCGACATCATGCTGCCGGCACTGCAGCAAATCGGCGCCACGCTTGGCGTTGAGAATGAAAACCACCGCCAGTATGTGATCACCGCCTATATATTGGGCTTCGGTGGCGGACAGCTTTTCTTCGGACCGATCTCGGACCGGTTCGGGCGCCGCGCGCCGCTCGTTGCCGGGCTGGCGATTTATGTCGTGGCGGCGGCAGCTGCCGCCATCGCCCCGTCATTCGCCGTCCTGCTGCTGTGCCGGCTGGTGCAAGGCATCGGTGCGGCGGCGACCCGCGTCATCGCCGTCTCGATCGTGCGCGACACGTTCGACGGTCGGCGCATGGCCGAGGTGATGTCTCTGATCTTCATGGTGTTCATGGCCATCCCGGTGATCGCGCCTGGGATCGGCCAGTTCATCATGCTGTTCGCAACATGGCACTGGATCTTCGTCACCATGGCCGTCGGAGCGCTGATCGTGTCGGCGTGGTCGCTGCTGCGGCTGCCGGAGACGCTGCATCCGGAGTACCGCCGGCCGCTGACAGTCTCATCCGTCGTCGGTGGTTTCCGCATCGTGCTCACCAACCGAATGGCGCTTTGCTACGCCTTTGCCAGCACCTTCATTTTCGCCGCCATGTTCGGCTTCATCGCCTCCGCACAGCAGATCTATGTCGACATTTTTCATGTCGGCGAATTGTTTCCTGTCATCTTCGCGGGTGTCGCCGGCGTTCTCGCTTTTTCGAACTACCTCAACTCGCGCCTGGTCGGCCGCATCGGCATGCGCCGCCTGTCGCAGAGCGCACTGCTGTTGTTCCTGGTGATCAGCCTTGCCTGGCTCACCGTTTCGCTTCAAATGAAGATGCCACTCTGGCTGTTCATCACCTTCTTCGCCAGTGCGATGCTCCCGTTCGGCGCGCTCGGCGCCAATTTCAACGCGCTCGCGATGGAGCCGCTCGGCCAACTGGCGGGCACCGCCTCGTCCATCCTGGGCTTCATGCAGACTTTTCTCGGCGGCATCCTCGGCACGCTGATCGGCCAGGCCTTCAACGGCACGGTGACGCCGCTTGCCGCCGGCTTCTGCAGCGTCTCGGTCGCGGCCCTCCTGATGATCCTGATCGCCGAGCGCGGCAAGATGTTCCAGCCGCACAACCCACCCATTTCAGGGCACGTCACCGACCTGCATTGAGCAACTGTTCTGCGCTACGAGTTTTATTTGTCTCAGACCGCAGCCACCTTCAAGCGACGCGTTTCAGGATGCGCCGCCAATCACTGCCGTGAAACGAGGGAACAGCGGGCGCCCTGCGATGGCGCCACCCATGCTGTCCGAAAGAGGCATCGGCAGAGCCTTGTCGAGAGCTTCGAGCACGGATGACACAAAGACCCGGTTGAGCGAGGCATCATCTCCCATATGGGAGAAAGTGGCGCGCGGTTTGCCCATCAGCGTGCCGTTTTTGCGAATTGAGAAACTCAGCGTCAGGGTCATGCCAGCACTTCCAGGCGGCGGCTGCCAACAGGCAAAGATCGCGGAAAACATCTCGTCTATGGTATCGACGGGATCGCGACTGCCGCACGCGCGTTCCTGCGATCTTGCCTCAGTGGCGCCAGCGGCGGCCAAGGCAAGTGCAAGCGCCGTTGCAACAATTGCGGACCGATGTTTCATTTCGCAGCTTCCGACTTCGCGAGAGATTGGACACTATAACAGAGCCAATATACTTGACGAAAGCCTCTACCAGCAGTTGGACCGATTATTGCGCCCAGAGTTCCCTGCGCAACTCCTGCCAGCTTTCCTTGTCCGGGGCGACAAGAATGCCGCCGTCGATATGCGAGGGCAGATAGGCGCTGCCGTCGATCCGCGCGGTGTAGCCGCCGGCCTCGGCGTGGATCAGCACACCGACCAGATGGTCCCACGGCATCAGTTTGTTGTAGACGACGAAATGGGCATGGCCGCTGGCCAGAAGACGGTATTCATGTGCCGCGCAGCGATAGCCGAACTGCGACAGGGTCTTGGTCTGGTTGCGCGCCAGGAGCGAGCGTTGCGGTTCCGCCAGATATTGCCAGGAGACGGAGCCGGTCATCTGCGAGATCGGCACGGCATCGGCGACATGCACCGTCTCCAGCGCGCCATGCGCATGGCGGATATGGCTGCCGGCGCCCTTGGCGCCGATTAGCCAGTCCCGGCCTACGGGGTCATGGATGATACCGGCGACGGTTTCGCCCTTGACGACGACGCTCAGCATGACGCCGAAGAGCGGCACGCCGGAGGCGAAGTTGAAGGTGCCGTCGACCGGGTCGACGACGAAGGCGAGGTCGGCATCGCCGAGCCCCTGAAGCAGCGCCGGATTGTCGGAACAGGCTTCCTCGCCGACGATCATCGCCGTGGGATAGCGCTCGCGCAGCCTGGCCGTGATCAGCCGCTCGGCGTTGATGTCGGCCTCGGTCACCAGGTCGGCAGCCGAGGTCTTCTGTCTGATGTCGCCCTCACCCAGCCGGCGGAAGCGCGGCATGATTTCGGCCCTGGCTGCATCGGCGAGAAGCTCGGCCAGCCAGTCGATCGCTTGGTCGTCAAATATCATCGGAAATGTCTTGTCCTGTGCTGAGGCTGCCATTGAGGGCGGCAAAGTCGAACAGCTTTCTGTCGAGCAGATGCGACGGCCTGGTGTTGGACAGCGCGCGCAGCATCGTGTCCTTGCGGCCCGGCATGCGCTTTTCCATGTCGTCCAGCATCGCCTTCATGGCGTTGCGCTGCAGGCCTTCCTGGCTGCCGCAGAGATCGCAGGGAATGATCGGGAATTTCATAGCGGCCGCGAATTTTTCCAGATCGACCTCGGCGCAGTAGCTCAGCGGCCGCAGCACCATGATGTCACCGTCGTCATTGAGCAGCTTTGGCGGCATGGCGGCAAGGCGGCCGCCATGGAATAGATTCATGAAGAAGGTTTCGAGAATGTCCTCGCGGTGGTGGCCGAGCACCAGCGCCGAACAGCCCTCCTCGCGCGCGATGCGATAGAGATGGCCGCGCCGCAGCCGCGAGCACAGCGAGCAATAGGTGCTGCCCTGAGGCAGCTTGTCGGTGACCACCGAATAGGTGTCCTGATACTCGATGCGATGGGGAATGCGATGCGCATCGAGGTAATCGGGCAAAATGTGCTTCGGGAAATTCGGCTGGCCCTGGTCGAGATTGCAGGCCAGCAGCTCGACCGGCAGTAGCCCGCGCCATTTGAGATCGAGCAGCACGGCCAGCAGGCCGTAGGAATCCTTGCCGCCGGACAAAGCGACAAGCCAACGGTCGCCGGGCCTCGTCATGGCGAAATCCTCGACCGCCTGGCGGGTCAACCGCAACAGCCGCTTACGCAGTTTGTTGAACTCGACGGAAGACGGCACGTCGGCAAACAGCGGATGGAAGCCGCCTTCAGCAATCGGTTCAACTGTTTCGATGTCTGCCAGCATGTTCATGGCTTGTCGCTTTCCATAGCCGAGAGTGCCGGATTAGCGGACATGGCCGACAAAGAAAAGGCCGCCTCGACGGGCGGCCCTTTCCGGTATCGCAGAAAAGCGATCGCTTAGCGCGAATAGAATTCGACGACCAGGTTCGGCTCCATCTGCACGGCGAAGGGAACATCGGCCAGGCCGGGGATGCGCGAGAAGGTCGCGACCATCTTGTTGTGATCGACTTCGATATAGTCCGGCACGTCGCGCTCGGCGAGGCCGACCGCTTCCAGCACGATGACCAGCTGCTTCGACTTTTCGCGCACTTCGACGACGTCGCCCGGCTTGCAACGGTACGAGCCGATGTTGACGCGCTTGCCGTTGACGTTGACGTGGCCGTGGTTGACGAACTGGCGAGCCGCGAAAATGGTCGGCACGAACTTGGAGCGGTAGACGACCGCGTCGAGACGCGACTCGAGCAGGCCGATCAGGTTCTCGGAGGTGTCGCCCTTGCGGCGATCAGCCTCTTCATAGACCTTGCGGAACTGCTTTTCGGAGACATCACCATAGTGACCCTTCAGCTTCTGCTTGGCGCGCAGCTGCAGGCCGAAATCGGAAAGCTTGCCCTTGCGGCGCTGGCCGTGCTGGCCGGGGCCGTATTCACGCTTGTTGACCGGGGACTTCGGGCGGCCCCAGATGTTTTCGCCGAGACGGCGGTCGATCTTGTACTTCGCGGATTCGCGCTTGCTCATCGCATTCCCTTTCAAAACAAACCACCCGGAGCCTCATGGTCCGGGTGAAGGAAACGCGCCCTCCTCTGGCCTCCGTTTTCGAGGCCTGACAGGGTTTTCCCACGCAACGCGGCGGAAAACCCACGGGACACGTCAGTCTAGACAAAACCCAGGAAACGATAAACCTGCTTTCCCGGGCTTGCCATGCAAAAGAAACAACCGGGCATTGCGGCCCGGTGTTGGTGGGCTCGTTAAACGGAGATTTGAGCAGAGTCAAGCGCGTCGCTGGCGCTGGGCCCGGCAACCATATCACGTCTTTGGCGTTGAGTGCCGTGCCGGATGCGGCGGGAGGTTGTTGCGCCGACTGCATTTAGGAAGGGACTGGAGCCAAAGGAGCCCGAAGTCGCATGAAGAAGTTTTTCCTCTCGTTGGTCGGTGCAGCCGTCCTGGCCGGGACGATGTCGATCGCCGTGCCCGAGCCAGCGATGGCCAAGCATTGGCAGGGCCACAAGCATCGTCAGACCTGCCATGTCGTGGTGAAGAAGAAGGTCATCTGGCGGCATGGCCACAAGAAGGTCATCCGCTACAAGGTGAAGCGCTGCTGGTGACGTCAGGAGTTTCGGGCTTGGCCTGAATCGAAGAAGCCCGTGGTTTCGGCCACGGGCTTTGTTTATCAACTCGGTTCAAGGTTTCAGTCTGCCGATTTCTTCTCCGGCAGGCCTTTGCGCTTGGTCTCGGCGAATTCCTCGAGCTGTTTTTCGCTCATCGAATTGTACATCGACTTCGACGCGCCTTGAAGCTCGCTCTTCCTGGTCTCGCCGCGCTTGGCCGACAGGGCTGCTCCAGCGGCCTTTTGCTGTGCTTTTGAGGTTGCAGGCATATCGGCTCCTCCTTTGCTGCCAGAGGAAGAAACGTTGCGCTCCGGCGACGGTTCCAGCGCTGGCGGTCAACTTCCGTTCCGCGCTTATGCCTGCCCATGGTCGGCCGGCACTGCCGGCAAAACCACCTTCCCGTGCCCGCAACGCCGGTGTAGGACGGCGCCATGAAATCGTTGAACGATCCCTCGCAGGCACTCGCTACCGGCCTCGCGAAAATCCGCACCGAGTTCCATGTGCCGGAGGGATTTCCCCCTGATGTAATGGCCATGGCACAGACGGCGGCCAGGCGCGTGCCCGACCAGCATGCCGACCGCACGGCGATGCCCTTCGTGACGCTCGACCCCGCGGCTTCCACCGATCTTGACCAAGCGTTTTCGATCGAAGCGAGCGGTAGCGACCTTCTGTTGCACTATGCCATTGCCGACGTAGCCTGGTTCGTCGCAGACGGCGACGCGGTGGATCGCGAAGCCTGGGCGCGGGGCGAAACCCTGTATTTGCCGGACGGGAAGGCCGGGCTCTATCCCCGGGTCATTGCCGAGGGCGCCGCGAGCTTGCTGCCCGGCGGTCCGCGTCCGGCTGTCATCTTCACGGTCCGGATCGCCGACGACGGAGCGGTAAGGCTGGATGGCGCGGAGCGGGCAATCATTCAAAGCCGCGCCAAGCTCGCCTATGACAGCGTGCAGGCCGCCGACGTCCCAGTCGGCTTCGCCGAAATCGCGCGGCGCATGGCGGCGGCCGAAGATCGTCGCGGCGCTTCGCGCGTCGACCCGCCCGAGCAGGAGGTGGAACAGCTTGCCGATGGCACATTCCAGCTTGCGTTCAGACCGCTGCTGCAATCCGAGCAAGACAACGCAGCACTTTCGCTGGCCGCCAACATGGCGATTGCCGACGCCATGCTGGCACACCGGACCGGGTTGTTCCGGGTGATGGCGCCGCCCGATGCTTCCAAAGTACAAAGACTGCGCAGCGCGGCACGGGCCTTAGGCCTGTCCTGGCCTCCTTCGACCAGCCTGTCCGACTATCAGCGAACCCTCGATCCGACCAACATGCAACAGGCAGCGCTGATGCTGGAAATCCGCCGCGCCGGCTCCGGTGCGTCCTACCAACCCTATGAAGAAGGCGTTGTCCCCTGGCACGAGGCGATGGCCGCGACCTATGCCCACGCCACCGCACCCCTGAGGCGGCTGGCCGATCGCTATGTCGTGCGCTGCGTGCTGGCCATCGTCAACGGCCAGCCGGTGCCGCAAGCCGTTACCGAGGCGTTTTCCAGACTGCCAAAGGTGATGGGCCGCGCAGGCGCCCGCGCCTCGCAGATCAACCACGCGGCCATCGACCTTGCCGAGGCGGTGATGCTGAGGGGGCGCGTGGGTGAAACATTCAAGGCCGTCGTCACCGACGTCGGTGATCAGCGTGCGCGCGTTCAGCTCTCGGACATGCCTGTCGTTGCGAATGTGAAGGCCTCAGGGTTCAGGCAGGGCGATGGCCTGACGCTAAGGCTTGTTTCGGCCGATCCGGAGCGGCGCGTCATTGTCTTCGAACCTGTCTAAAGCGCGTCGGCGACGCGCTTTGGTTTTTTTGTTTTTTGCATGTCGTTGTCCCAAAACCGCTGCGCACTTTTGGGCGACATGCATTAGCGCGCGCTCAATCCAAAACCCTGCATCAGCCGGCTGATGGCGAAATCCGCCTTTCCCGAGGTAAAGACGGCGATGTCGGGCTCGCTTTGCGGCAATGGCCCGTCGACAGCCGGAAGCAGCGACAGAGCACGCCGCGCAATCGCCTCGGCCGGGTCGATCCAGTCGACCGGCCAGGGCGCGGTCTTGCGCATGCGATTGGCCAGGAACGGATAGTGCGTGCAGGCGAGCACGACGATGTCCGTGCGCAAATCGTCATGCTGGACGAAACACGGTGCGATCTCGGCACGCACGGCCTCCTCGTCGACAAAGCCCTCGCGCATGTAGGCCTCGGCCAGTCCGGCCAGATTGTTGCTGCCGACCAGCCGGACATGGCATTTCTGCGCCCATTTGCCGATCAGGTCGCGCGTGTACTGGCGCTTCACCGTGCCCGGCGTCGCCAGCACCGAGACCAGCCCGGACCGGGTGCGCTCGGCAGCCGGCTTGATTGCCGGCACCGTGCCGACAAAGGGATGGCCAGGGAATTTTTCCCGCAACGCATCGATCACCAGCGTCGAAGCGGTATTGCAGGCGACGACCGAAATTTCCGGATCAAAACGGTCGAGCAGCTTGGCGAAGAGCTCGACTATATGGGCCTGCAGCGCCGGCTCTTCCCAGGCGCCGTAGGGAAAGGCCTTGTCATCGGCGACGTAGACGAAGCGCCGGTCGGGCATCAGCACGCGCGCTTCGCGCAGCACGGTCAATCCGCCAACGCCGGAATCGAACATCAGTATCGGACGGTGGCTCATTGATATCGGACCATGAAAGAGGCTGGATCAGAAGGCTTGGCGGTCATTGGCCAATGCCGTTCTATCTGCAACCATCATGGCCTTGAAGTGGCGAATGTTAGCAACTTCCACGCAAAGCCGGCGAAGACGACCTTGCCTCGGCTGCTCTAGAGCCCGCGCTTGCCGAAGCCGGCGGGCCGCGGACGGCCCAGAGGCTGGGCGGACGGCACCGAGCGCGTGGCCGGTGTGGCGTTGCGCATAGAAGACTGTGCCGCGCTGCTGGCCATCCGGCTGGATGCCGCAGGCATGGGCGTATCGCCATCGAAATCGAAAACCGATGTCAGTTCGTCGATATTGATGCCCGCCACCGGCTTAGCCACCAGAATCGTGCACCAAAGGCCAAAGATCGACAGCGCAAGCAGGTTCAAACCGCTGGACGTGCTTTCCGGATTGTTGAAATCGATGACCAGCAGCGTGCCTGCCTGCAGAAAGGCGTAGATGGCGCAGAACACGATGTAGGACCACAGGATCCAGGCTTTGCCGTTGGCGTCGCGGCTGCGTCGCCAGGCGATGTTGGCACGCATGACCACAGCCAGGAGGGAAACGATCAGAACCGCGCCTGCCATCCCTTGCCGCGATGGACCGGGCGCCGAGTTGACCAGCCCCTCAAAGCCGATCGTGCCAACGATGCACAGCACGGCAAGAACGGCCTCGAGCAGGGCTACGCCGAGCGAATAGAAGAAGAAGCGCATACGGCCGATTTTGGACGTGAACATTTGCCACCCCACCGTTTTGACAACAATGGACGAGAGGCAAATAAAATTCGGTTACTTCAGCCGTTCGAAGCTTAGCGATTTCTAATCTTCTTTGTCTGCCTGGCGTTTTCGCGCAGCGGCCGGCAAACGCCTTGGATCGTCTCCCGGCGAGCCGTCACCGCGCGGCATGGCCGGCGAAAACCGGTCGAGCGACGAGATGATGCCACGCAGCACTTTCAGTTCCGGCTCGGCGAAACCGGCGCGCGTCAAGACGGCGCGCAGATTGTCGACCATCTTGGGTTTCTTGGGCGCCGGGCGGAAATAACCGCGCGCTTCGAGCGCGCCTTCGAGATAGGCAAACAGCCCGTGCAACTCTTCCTTGCTTGCCGGCTTCATTTCAGGGCTGGAGAAATTGGTCGCCGTCTCGTCCTTCAGGCCGGATTTCATCCATTCATAGGACATCAACAGCACGGCCTGGGCGATGTTGAGCGACGAAAAGCCGGGATCGACCGGGAAGGTGACGATCTCGTCGGCCAGCCCGACCTCGTCATTGTAGAGCCCAAAACGCTCGCGGCCGAACAAGATGCCGGTGCGCAGGCCGGCTATCTGACGCGCCCTGAGCGCCCTGCCCGCCTCGACCGGACCACGCACGGGTTTGAAGCCGTCGCGCTCCCGCGCCGTGGTGGCGAAGACGAAGTTGAGGTCGGCGACGGCGGACGCCAGGTCGCCGAACACTGTTACGGCATCGATGACATGGTCGGCGCGGCTGGCGGCGGCGCGCGCCTTCTCGCTCGGCCAGCCGTCACGCGGGTTGACCAGTCTCAGTTCGGCAAGGCCGAAATTGGCCATGGCGCGCGCGACCATACCGATATTCTCGCCGAGCTGCGGCTCGACCAGGATGATCGCCGGCCCGGCGGCGGATGCGTTTTCAGGATGATCGACGGCGGACATGATCTCAATGAACTGCTGTTTGCGGCATTTCAGCGTTCCCTGCCACATCCGCTTGGCAAAATGAAGCTTTTGCAAAACACCGGTCGCGGCACAGACGACCCATTCTGCACGGATCGTCGTTTGCGCGGCCAAATAGGCTTTGATATACGCTCCGCATTCCCGGCCGAAGCCATGCGGGCGAGGCCGTTTTGTTCCCCAAAAGCGAGGCATTCTTTTCATGGCGAAGATCAAGGTGGCGAACCCGGTCGTCGAGCTCGACGGCGACGAGATGACCCGCATCATCTGGCAGTTCATCAAGGACAAGCTGATCCACCCTTATCTCGACCTGAAGCTCGAATATTACGACCTCGGCGTCGAGCACCGCGACGCCACCAACGACCAGGTGACCATCGATTCGGCCAATGCCATCAAGAAATGGGGCGTCGGCGTGAAATGCGCGACGATCACGCCCGACGAGCAGCGCGTCGAGGAATTCAAGCTGAAGAAGATGTGGAAGTCGCCGAACGGCACCATCCGTAACATTCTCGGCGGCACCATTTTCCGCGAACCGATCATCATGAAGAACGTGCCGCGCCTGGTGCCCGGCTGGACCAAGCCCATCATCGTCGGCCGTCATGCTTTCGGTGACCAGTATCGCGCCACCGACTTCCGCTTCCCCGGCAAGGGCAAGCTGACCATCAAGTTCGTCGGCGAGGACGGCAAGGTGATCGAGCACGACGTGTACGACGCACCCGGCGCCGGCGTTGCCATGGCGATGTACAATCTCGACGACTCCATCCGCGAATTCGCCCGCGCCTCGCTGAATTACGGCCTGCTGCGCAATTATCCGGTTTATCTCTCGACCAAGAACACCATCCTCAAAGCCTATGACGGCCGCTTCAAGGACATTTTCCAGGAGGTCTACGAGGCTGAATTCGAGGCCGAGTTCAAGGCGAAGAAGCTGTGGTACGAGCACCGGCTGATCGACGACATGGTGGCCTCCGCCCTGAAATGGTCTGGCGGCTACGTCTGGGCCTGCAAGAATTATGACGGCGACGTCCAGTCCGACACGGTGGCGCAAGGTTTTGGCTCGCTTGGCCTGATGACCTCCGTGCTGATGACGCCGGACGGCAAGACGGTGGAAGCGGAGGCCGCGCACGGCACCGTGACGCGCCACTATCGCCAGCACCAGAAGGGCGAGGAAACCTCGACCAATTCGATCGCCTCGATCTTCGCCTGGACGCGCGGCCTCGCCCACCGCGCCAAGCTCGACGATAATGCCGAGTTGAAGCGATTTGCCGACACGCTGGAGAAGGTCTGCATCCAGACGGTTGAGAGCGGCTTCATGACCAAGGACCTGTCGCTCTTGATCGGTCCCGACCAACCATGGCTGTCGACCACCGGCTTCCTCGACAAGATCGACGAGAATTTGCAGAAGGCGATGGCGTAAGCCGGCAGCCATGGCCAAGCCGGTCGTCTACGGGGCGGACTACAGCGTCTATGTGCGCATCGTCCGCCTCGTGCTGGCGGAAAAAGGCATCGACTACGACCTTGTGCCGGTCGATGTCTTTGCCGCCGAGGGCACTCCCGCCTGGTACTTCGAGCATCACCCTTTCGGCCGCATTCCGGCCTTCGAGCACGGCGGGTTTCGCCTGTTCGAAACCAGCGCAATCGCCCGCTATGTCGACGAGGCGTTCGACGGCCCGGCACTGCAGCCAAAAGACGCCCGCACCCGCGCAACGATGAACCAGATCATCGGCATGCTCGACGCCTATGCCTACAGATCGATGGTCTGGGACGTCGCCGTCGAGCGGCTTGAGAAGGAAGCGCCAGACGAGGCACTGGTCGCCAACGGGCTGCGCCAGGCGGAAACGGTGCTGCGGGTGCTCACCGCACTCAAGCCTCCCGGGCCGTGGCTGCTCGGCGACCAGCTGACGCTGGTCGACCTGCATGCGGCATCCATCATCGCCTATTTCGTCAAGGTCGCCGACGGGCAAAAGCTGCTTGCGGCGTTCGCCGACATCCAGGCCTGGTGGGACGGCATCGCAAAACGTCCGAGCCTGGCGGCGGGCTGATATGGGTTCGGGCCATGGCTGACCCATCTCGCCAGGACGCGCTCACCATCGCCAGAATTGTCAGGGTCAACCACGCCGGTGAGTTCGGTGCGATCAGGATCTATTCGGCGCAGATTCTTGTCGCCAGGCGCTTCTGGCCGGATTGCGTGCCATCCTTGTCGGAGATGCTCGGGCACGAGCGCACGCATTGCGCCGCCTTCCGTGCCGCCATGCCGGCGCGGAAGGCGCGACCGTGCCGGGTGATGCAATTCTGGAGCTGGGGTGGCTGGCTGCTGGGTTTTGTGACCGCCCTGATTGGTCCGCAAGGCATCTGGGCCTGCACGGCGGCTGTTGAAGCGGCGGTGCACCGCCATCTGGATGATCAGCTGTTTTTTCTCGCCAACCGCGACCACGACTTGCACGGCATCATCCTGGCGATCCGCGAGGAAGAGCTCGCCCATCTTCATCACGCCGAAGAGCAACTGAAATCGCCCGGCCCGGCGCTGAACTTTTTACGGTCGCTGATTTCGATGGCCGCGGACGTGCTGATCTGGCTGTCCACCTGGGGCGATTCCAGCAGAATGACGCGCGCCCTGAAGGCGGCGAAAAGAACTAGCTAGACGGACCGTCTAAGAGCTGATTGCCGGCTTGCCACTATCAGCCACAGAATGGCAAGCACGGCGGCGAAGGCCGGAAAGCCGCACACGAACCAGATACGACATAGGGTGGCTTTCAGGCTGCCTCCAGCGCCGCCCTCACCGCGGCGATCGCATCATTGGCCTTCGAGGCGTCCGGACCGCCGGCTTGCGCCATGTCGGGCCGTCCGCCGCCGCCCTGCCCGCCCAATGCGGCCGAGGCAACGCGCACCAGATCGACAGCGCTGAAGCGGCCGACGAGATCGTCCGTCACGGCGACCACGACGCTTGCCTTGTTGTCTTCGCCCGCACCGACGAAGACGACGACGCCGGAGCCGAGCGATGTCTTGCCGGCATCGGCCAGCGGCTTCAAATCCTTCGGCGACACGCCGGAAACCGCTTTGCCGAGGAAGCCGATACCGGCGACGGTTTCGGTGGTGGCCGGAGCATCGGCCGCGGCACCACCGCCCAGCGCGAGTTTCTTGCGCGCTTCGCTCAGCTCCTTCTCGAGCTTCTTGCGCTCCTCGAGCAGCGTCTCGACACGCGCCGGCACGTCGGCCGGCGAGATCTTCAGCACGGCCGCAGTTGCCTTCAGGCGCCTGTCCTGCTCATCGAGATGTTTGCGCGCGGCTTCGCCGGTCAGCGCCTCGATGCGGCGCACGCCGGCGGCGACCGCGCTGTCGGAGACGACACGGACCAGGCCGATATCGCCGGTCGCCCGGACATGGGTGCCGCCACAAAGTTCGACGGAATAGGGTCTATTGGCCTTGGCGCCATGCACGCCGGTGCCCATCGAGACGACACGCACCTCGTCACCATATTTCTCGCCGAACAGCGCCATGGCGCCCTCGGCAATGGCGTCATCGACCGACATCAGGCGCGTCGTCACCGGGCTGTTCTGGACGACGATTTCGTTGGCCATGCGCTCGACCTCTTCGAGATCTTCGGCCGAGATCGGCTTGTTGTGCGAGATGTCGAAGCGCAGGCGCTCGGGCGCGACCAGCGAACCTTTCTGCGCGACATGGGTGCCCAGCACCTCGCGCAGCGCCTCATGGATCAGATGCGTTGCCGAATGGTTGGCACGCAGCCGGGTGCGGCGCGCATGGTCAACCTTCAGCTCGACGGCTGCACCTGGCTTGACCGTGCCGTTCGTCACCTTGCCCAGATGCACGAACAGGCCGTCGGCCTTTTTCTGCGTGTCGGAAACCTCGATCGAGAAACCTTCGCCGGAGATGATGCCGGTGTCGCCCATCTGGCCGCCCGACTCGCCATAGAACGGCGTCTGGTTGACGACCACCGCCACCGCGTCGCCCTTGCCGGCGCTATCGACTGTCTTGCCGTCCTTGACCAGGGCCTGGATGAGGCCTTCCGCCTGTTCGGTCTCGTAGCCGAGGAATTCGGTGGCGCCGGCCTTCTCGCGTACAGAAAACCAGATGGTCTCGGTGGCCGCGTCGCCGGAGCCAGCCCAATGCTTGCGCGCTTCGGCCTTCTGCTGCTCCATCGCATGGGTGAAGCCGGCAAGGTCGACCGAGATGTTGCGCTGGCGCAGTGCGTCCTGCGTCAGATCGAGCGGGAAGCCGTACGTGTCATAGAGCTTGAACGCCGTCTCGCCATCCAGCATATCGCCGGCGTGCAGCGTATCTGTCGCCTCCGAGAGCAGGCCGAGGCCGCGCACCAGCGTCTTGCGGAACCTGGTCTCCTCGAGCTTCAGCGTCTCGGTAATCAGCTGTTCGCCGCGCAGCAGTTCGGGATAGGCCTGGCCCATCTCACGCACTAGCGCCGGCACCAGCTTCCACATCAACGGCTCCTTGGCGCCGAGCAACTGCGCATGGCGCATGGCGCGGCGCATGATGCGGCGCAGCACATAGCCGCGGCCTTCGTTCGACGGCAGCACGCCGTCGGCAACCAGGAAGGAGGACGAGCGCAGATGATCGGCAATGACGCGGAAGGAGGCGACCGTCTCCTTGTCCGGGCCCTGCCCGAGCGCTGACGAGGCCGCATCGATCAGATGACGGAACAGGTCGGTCTCGAAGACGCTCTCCACCCCTTGCAGGATGGAGGCCATGCGCTCCAGGCCCATGCCGGTGTCGATCGACGGCCGCGGCAGGTCGATGCGCTCATCCTTGGTGACCTGCTCATATTGCATGAACACCAGGTTCCAGAATTCAAGGAAGCGGTCGCCATCCTCCTCCGGGCTGCCGGGAGGGCCGCCCCAGATGTGCTCGCCACGGTCGATGAAGATTTCCGAGCACGGCCCGCACGGTCCGGTGTCGCCCATAGCCCAGAAATTGTCGGAGGTCGGGATGCGGATGATGCGGTCATCGGAGAAACCGGCGATCTTCTTCCAGAAGCCGGCCGCCTCGTCATCGGTGTGATAGACGGTGACCAGCAGCTTGTCCTTGTTCAGCCCGAACTCCTTGGTGATCAGGTTCCAGGCCAGTTCGATGGCGCGCTCCTTGAAATAGTCGCCGAAGGAGAAATTGCCGAGCATTTCGAAGAAGGTCAGATGGCGCGCGGTGTAGCCGACATTGTCGAGGTCGTTGTGCTTGCCGCCGGCGCGCACGCTTTTCTGCGCAGTGGTGGCGCGCGAATAGGACCGCTTCTCCAGGCCGGTGAAGACGTTCTTGAACTGCACCATGCCGGCATTGGTGAACATCAGCGTCGGGTCGTTGCGCGGCACCAGCGGGCTCGAGGCCACGACCTCGTGGCCCTCCTTGCGGAAATAGTCGAGGAATGTCGACCGGATCTCGTTCACGCCACTCATGAGTGCTGCCTTTTCGCGAAAACCGCCGGCACGGCCGGCGGACACTGGTCTCTGCTTTTTAGAAGATTGACTTGGCCTTTTAGCGGGCACGCCCCACCCTGTCCAGAAACACGGAATTGGGCCAATCCGGCAACTGCCAAGCCGGCTTCACGCTGCCCAAAAACGAAAACCGCCGGCGCGAAGGCCGGCGGTTTGAAACGCAATACTAAAGAACTCGGTTACTTAAGCATCGGATAATAGACTGGATTTATGGCCGAACTCTGGCCGTGCCCTACATGGCGCCGGATTCTTCCTCGAAGCCGTCGTCGCTTTCGCCGCGCTCGGGGCCACCATTTTCAAGAAATTTCTCGGCGATCAGCCCGGCATTCTGCCGCAGCGCAAGTTCGATCTCACGCGCCGTGTCGGGATTGTCGCGCAGGAACAGTTTGGCGTTTTCGCGACCTTGGCCGAGACGCTGCGAATTGTAGGAGAACCAGGCGCCGGACTTCTCGACCACGCCGGCCTTGACGCCGAGATCGACCAGTTCGCCGGTCTTGGAGACGCCCTCGCCATACATGATGTCGAACTCGACCACCTTGAAGGGCGGCGCCAGCTTGTTCTTGACCACCTTGACCCGGGTCTGGTTGCCGACGACCTCGTCGCGGTCCTTGACCGAGCCGATGCGGCGGATGTCGAGGCGCACCGAAGCGTAGAATTTCAGCGCGTTGCCGCCGGTCGTGGTTTCCGGCGAACCGAACATGACGCCGATCTTCATGCGGATCTGGTTGATGAAGATGACCATGGTGTTGGAGCGCGAGATCGAGGCGGTCAGCTTGCGCAGCGCCTGGCTCATCAGACGAGCCTGGAGACCGGGCAGCGAATCGCCCATCTCGCCCTCGATTTCAGCGCGCGGCGTCAGGGCGGCCACCGAATCGACCACCAGAACGTCGATGGCGCCGGAACGCACCAGCGTGTCGCAGATTTCCAGTGCCTGCTCGCCGGTGTCCGGCTGCGAGATCAAGAGGTTTTCCAGATCGACGCCGAGCTTGCGGGCATAGACCGGGTCGAGCGCATGCTCGGCATCGACGAAGGCGCAGATACCGCCCTTCTTCTGGGCTTCGGCAACTGTGTGCAGCGCCAGTGTCGTCTTGCCCGAGCTTTCCGGCCCGTAGATCTCGACAATGCGGCCGCGCGGCAGGCCACCGACGCCAAGCGCGATGTCGAGGCCAAGCGATCCGGTCGGCACGGTTTCAATCTCGACGACCTGCTCGTTGGCGCCCAGCCGCATGATCGAGCCCTTGCCGAAGGCGCGCTCGATTTGCGACAGCGCCGCGTCCAGAGCCTTTGATTTGTCCACCGCTTTGTCCTCTACAAGCCGCAAAGTATTCTGAGCCATGATACATCACCCCTTGGTCGTCAATGAAGGCCGGACAATCCGTAATCCCTGCCCTATTTGTACCTTTTTTGTTCTCGTTTGGCAAGAGGGGTCAAATATCTGAAAAGCGATCTTTATCCGGATTTGTTCTTTTTCGGTCTCATGGTTTCGTTTCCGGATGTATCCACCATTGGGCCAGGCGCTCCGGCGGTTTGGCTCCGCCCGAATCGCTGGCTTGCTTGCGAAGCTCCGTCGCACAGCCTAGCGCTTGTCTGGTTCGAATAACAAAGGTCATATCGCCTACATGGTGAAATCAGCAAAAATACTGGCGGTGGGCGGCGCCCATATCGACCGGCGCGGTCAGGTGTCCGGTGCTTACGTGCCGGCGGCGTCCAACCCCGGCACGATGCGCGAGGATGTCGGCGGCGGCGTCTTCAACGCGCTGCGCAGCCTCGTGCGGCGCGGCGTCTCGGCCTCGCTTTTGTCGGTGCGCGGCGGCGATGCCTCGGCCGAGACGGTTGCGCGCGCCATCACTGAGGCCGGCATTGCCGATCTGTCGGCGGTGTTCCTCGACCGCACCACGCCGAGCTACACGGCGCTGATCGATCGCGACGGCGAGCTGATCACCGGCTTTGCCGATATGGCGCTCTACGATTTGGCGTTCCCCAAGCAGATCCGCCGCTCCAAGGTGCGCGAGGTGGTCGCCGAGGCCGATGCGGTGCTCTGCGACGCCAATCTGCCATCAACGGCGCTGGAGCGGCTGGTGGGGCTCGCCGCCGGCAAGCCGGTGTTCGCCATCGCCATTTCGCCGGCCAAGGTGGTGCGGCTGATACCGGTGCTGAAGGAACTCGCGCAGGTCTTCATGAACCGGCGCGAGGCCATGGTGCTGGCCGGCGTCGATGCCAATGCCACCGAGCGCGAGACCGTCGACGGACTGCGCTGCAGCGGCCTCACCAGTGGCGTGGTGACGGCGGGCGACGGCCCGGTGCTGGGATTCGACGAAGCCGGCGCCTTCTCTATCCTGCCGCCGGCGCCGAGAAAAGTCGCCGACGTCACCGGCGCCGGCGACGCGCTGGCCGGCGCCACCATCGCTGCCCTGCTGCGCGGCCTGCCCCTGCGCCAGGCATTGCGCGAGGGCGTTGCCGCCGCCACGCTGGCCATTGAAAGCGCCGACGCGGTTCCGGCCTTCACGATTGCGACCTTCACCGAGGCACTGGCTCTTGTGCCCGACGCGCAGGAAATGGCATGAGGGCGGCCAATTGCCATTGCCGGAGCGCGACGTCCAAGCGGACGCGCGGATCTCCGGATCGGAGACCATCATGACACCGCAAAGCGCCCGCCCCTTCATCGACCTCCACGCGCCCGTGGCCGAGGCGCTCGCCGCTGGCCGCCCCGTCGTGGCGCTGGAAAGCACCATCATCACCCATGGCATGCCTTACCCCGACAATGGCGCCATGGCCGCCAATGTCGAAAAGATAATCCTGGACAATGGCGCGGTGCCGGCGACGATCGCCGTGGTCGCCGGCCGCATCAAGATCGGGCTTTCCGACGGCGAGCGCGAGTCGCTGGCGATGACCGGCGACGCCATGAAGCTGTCGCGCGCCGATCTCGGCTTTGCGGTGGCGCAAGGCCGCACCGGCGGCACCACGGTCGCCGCCACCATGATCGCGGCCGACATGGTCGGGATAAAGGTGTTCGCCACCGGCGGCATTGGCGGCGTCCACAAGGGCGCGGAAAAAAGCTTCGACATCTCGGCCGATCTCGACGAGTTGGCGCGCACCCCGGTCATCGTCGTCTCGGCCGGCGCCAAGGCGATCCTCGACATCGAAAAGACCCTGGAAGTGCTGGAGACGCGCGGCGTGCCGGTGATTGGCCATGGCTGCGAGACGATGCCGGCCTTCTGGTCGCGGCATTCGCCGTTCCGCGCGCCGCTGACCCTGCACAGACCGGAAGAGATCGCGCATTTCTACAAGACCAGGGCGGCACTTGGCCTGGTCGGCGGCACGCTGATCGCCAACCCGGTGCCGCAGGACGATGAAATCCCGGCCGACGAGATGGCCGGCTATATCGAGGCCGCGCAGAAGGCGGCGGAAGTGCAGAATGTGACCGGAAAGGCGGTGACGCCGTTCCTGTTGGGCAAAATCCTCGAACTGACCGGCGGCCGGAGCTTGAAGACCAACATCGCGCTGGTCGAGAACAATGCGCGGCTGGCGGCGAGGATTGCCAAGGCGCTGTAGGATCGCCTACGTCGGCGGGACAGCACCCCCCTCTGGCCTGCCGGCCATCTCCCCCGCAAGGAGGGAGATTAACAGCTTAGCCGCAGGCTCCCATTTTCAACGATGGTGATTGGCGAAGACCAATGTGACAACTGATCTCCCCCCTTGCGGGGGAGATGTCCGGCAGGACAGAGGGGGGTGGGAAGAAACGCGACGGTCCCGGTTCACTTCCCCGCCCGCCGCCCCGCCTCATACGCCCGGCGCGCCCACACCCTCATCTCGTCAGGATCATCAAACGCGTCGTCGGGAATGCTCCAGTACGGCATCGCGACCAGCTTGCCGTGGCGGGTGCCGGTATAGGTCCATTGCTTGCAGCCGGCGGCTTCGAAGTCGGGCGCGCTTTGCTCGTCAGCCTTGAGCAGCAATTCGCCGCGCAGCACGATAGCGACGATGACGCCGTCGAAATAGATACCCTTGCCGCCGAACAGTTTTCGGATACTGACCGGGCCGAGGCCTTCGAACAGCTCTTCGATGCGTTCATTGTCCATGCCGCAATCATGTCACCGGGCTTGCCATGGCTGCAACCAAAAACCATGCTGGCAAGTTGAGAGCCATCCGTCGGAGTTTTGTCATGCCGCTGCTGCTCAAGGGATCCTGCCGCTGCGATGCCGTCCATTTCGAGGTGGAGAGCAACACGCCGGTGCCGTTCATGCTGTGCTACTGCTCGATCTGCCGCAAGCAGCAGGGCGGCGGCGGCTTCGCCATCAATCTCGGCGCCGATTACAAGACGCTGAAAATCAAGGGCAAGCGCAATCTCGGCGTCTACCAGGCCGAGATCGCGGACGACGAGCATCCAAAGTGTGAGATTTCGACGGGCGAGCGCAATTTCTGCAAGAAGTGCGGTTCGGCGCTCTGGCTCTACGATCCGACATGGCCGGACCTGGTCCACCCCTTCGCCTCGGCAATCGACAGCGAGTTGCCGAAGCCGCCGGAGAAGGTGCATCTGATGTTGAAATACAAGGCGAGTTGGGTCGAGCCGGTGATCGGCAAGAAGGACAATGCGTTCGACGTCTATCCCGAGGAATCGATCGCCGACTGGCACAAGCGGACGAAGATGTGGGTGAAGTGAGGACTCGGAGCGCGACTTCCGATGGTTAGCGCTGCCCCTCATCCGGCCCTTCGGGCCGTTCGTCATTCGAAAAGCCAAGCAATTGGCTTTTCGCCCGCTGCGCGGACCATTCCTCACCTCCCCGTGAACGGGGCGAAGGAAAGATCAGGCGGAAGCGCGCGCTTCAGCCAGCG
Organism: Mesorhizobium sp. M1143; assembly: GCF_040318435.1. NCBI lineage: Bacteria > Pseudomonadati > Pseudomonadota > Alphaproteobacteria > Hyphomicrobiales > Phyllobacteriaceae > Mesorhizobium > Mesorhizobium sp. M1143. The sequence continues at coordinate 59,619 of NZ_JAMYMJ010000023.1, forward strand.
CCTTCAGGTCGGCGGGCTTCAGTTCGACGGATTCGCCGCAGCCGCAGGCCGAACTCTGGTTCGGGTTGTGGAAGGTGAAGCCGGTGCGCAGCGTGGTCTGCTCGAAATCCATCTCGGTGCCGAACAGGAAAAGGGCAGCCTCGGGCGCGACATAGACATGCGCGCCGTCGCGTTCGATATGGTCGTCCTTGGTATTGGGCTCGGTCACCAGGTCGACCGTGTATTCCATGCCGGCGCAGCCGCCCTTCTTGATGCCGAGGCGAATGCCATGCGCATTGTCGCGCGTGGCGACGATCTCGCGCACCCGGTCGGCGGCCTTTTCGGTCATCGTGATGACGGCGAAGCGTCCCATTCTTTTTCCTCTTCCATTCCATGCAGGTTCAAGGCCTGCCGAATGATTCCTCACCTAAAATGGTGAAGTTTTACCACTGGTGCAAGTGCACCAACCTCAGTCAACCTAGTACCAGCCCACCGCCACCTGCGCCTCTTCCGACATGCGGTCGGGCGACCAGGGCGGGTCGAAGGTCATGTTGACCTCGACACCGGAGACGCCTTCGACGGCGCCGACGGCGTTTTCCACCCAGCCTGGCATTTCGCCGGCCACCGGACAGCCGGGCGCGGTCAGCGTCATGTCGATCTTGACCGCGCGGTTGTCCTCGATGTCGATCTTGTAGATGAGGCCGAGCTCATAGATGTCGGCCGGTATTTCCGGGTCATAGACCGTCTTCAGCGCCGAGACGATGTCGTCGGTCAGCCGCGCCAGCTCGTCGGCGGGAATTGCCGAGGCGGAAACCACCGGATTGACGGCCGCTTCCGGCGCGGTGGTGTGGCTCGCATCATCCATGGTCGTCATCCAAAGAACCTGTCACCCGAAGAACTTGCGCGCTTTTTCCAGCGCATCGGCCAAAGCGTCGACTTCGGCCCTGGTATTATACATGCCGAACGATGCCCTGCATGTGGAGGTTACGCCAAAGCGTTTCAACAGCGGCTGGGCGCAATGGGTGCCCGCGCGGACGGCAACACCTTGCCTGTCTATCACCATCGACACGTCATGGGCATGAATGCCCTGCAATTCGAAGGAAATGATGGCGCCCTTGTCCGGCGCGTCGCCGAAGATGCGCAGCGAGTTGATGGCGCGCAGCCGTTCATGCGCATAGGTCTTGAGATCGGCCTCATGGGCGGCAATGCGCTCGCGGCCAACCTTTTCCATGTATTCCAATGCTGCACCCAGGCCAATCGCCTGCACGATCGGCGGCGTGCCGGCCTCGAAGCGGTGCGGCGGCTCGTTGTAGGTGACGATGTCTTCAGTCACCTCCTCGATCATTTCGCCGCCGCCCATGAAGGGGCGCATGCCCTGCAGAATGTCCTTCTTGCCGTAGAGCACGCCGATGCCGGAGGGCCCGTAGACCTTGTGGCCGGTGAAGACGAAGAAATCGCAATCGAGGTCCTGGACGTCGATCGGCATGTGCACGGCGCTCTGGCTGCCGTCGACAAGTACGGGAATTCCACGCGAATGCGCGATGCGCACGATCTCCTTGATCGGGGTTACCGTGCCCAGCGCGTTCGACATATGCGTGATGGCGACGAGCTTGGTCTTGTCGGTCAGCCGCTTTTCGAATTCCTCGATGTGGAAGATGCCGAGATCGTCGACCGGCACCCAGACCAGCTTGGCGCCCTGCCGCTCCCGGATGAAATGCCACGGCACGATGTTGGAGTGGTGCTCCATGATCGACAGCACGATCTCGTCGCCCGCGCCGATATTGGGCATGCCATAGCCGTAAGCCACGGTGTTGATCGCCGCGGTCGTGTTCGAGGTGAAGACGATGTTGTCGGTGCTTGGCGCATTGAGGAAACGGCGCACCGTCTCGCGTGCCTTCTCATAAGCGTCGGTTGCGGCATTCGACAGGAAATGCAGGCCGCGATGCACGTTGGCGTATTCCTGGGAATAGGCGTGCTGGATCGTATCCAGCACCACCTGCGGCTTCTGCGCCGAGGCGCCATTGTCGAGATAGACCAGCGGTTTGCCGTAGACTTCGCGCGACAGGATCGGGAAGTCGCGGCGGATCGCCTCGACGTCGTATGGGGTTGTTTCGATCTTCTGGTCCATTACAAGCTCTCTTGAGGCACCGCCTCACTTCGTCACGCACCCCTCACCCGACCGAGCTTCGCTCGGCCACCGCCCGGGGCGTGTCACTTGCCTCGCCCGTCCTTCGGACCCACAAGGGGAGAAGGGGAGGCGCTACCCATGCGCCACGAACCAGTCGTCCAGCCTTGTTTCCAGGGCCTCGACGATGGTTTCGTCGTCCAGTTCCTCGATCACTTCGGCGACGAACGCCTTGACCAGCAGGCCACGGGCGCTCTTCTCGTCGATGCCGCGAGCCATCAGGTAGAACAGATGGTTGTGGTCGATCTCGGTAACGGTCGCGCCGTGGCCGCAGATGACGTCGTCGGCGAAGATTTCCAGCTCCGGCTTGGTCGAGAACTCGCCATCATCCGACAAAAGCAGCGTGTTGCAGGCCATCTTGGCGTTGGTCTTCTGCGCGTATTGGTGGACGTTGATGCGGCCCTGGAAGACGCCGCGCGCCTTGCCGGTCACGACATTGCGGATCACTTCCGTCGATGTCGTATGCGGCACGGCATGGTCGAGCACCATGGTCACGTCGGTGTGGGTGTCGCCGGCGAGCAGGTTGATGCCGCGCAGTTTGAAGTCGGCGCCTTCGCCCGTGGTCTTCACCACGATCTCCTGGCGCACAAGCTTGCCGCCGGCATTCATGAAGAACAGCGTCAGCTTCGAATTCTTGCCGAGATGCGCCTTGAACTGCGCCAGATGGGTGGCCGTTTCCGGCTGTTCCTGGATGATCAGCCAGGTCACCTCGGCGCCCTCGCCCAACACCAGCTGGCTGACGGAGCTGGCCAGAGCCGCGCCCTCGCCCGCCTGACGCTCGACGATCGCAGCCTTGGCGCCGGCGCCGACACGCACGGGAAAGCGCACATGGGTCTGTCCGCCGGCTTGCAGGTTCTGCAATTCGATCGGCTTCTCCAGTGCTGCGCCATCGGCGATGTCGACGAAATAGCCGTCGGCGACGAAAGCAGTGTTCAGCGCGCCGATGGCGTCATCGCTGCCATAGGGGTCGAGGCCGGGCGCAATCGAGCCGTCGGTCAGCTTTTCCGACAGGCGCTGGACGGTCACGCCTTCGATGGCAGGGAATTTCGCACTCGAGACGCCGTTTAGAACTGCCAGCACGGCGGAACCTTCGACGATGGGCGCCAGCCCCTTAGCGGCGGCCGTCGGATCGAACGCCGGCACCGCAGTCAACAGCCGGCGCAGGTCAGTGTAATGCCAGGATTCGATGCGCCGCGTCGGCAGCCCGTGCTTGATTGCCTCAATGGCGTCGTCGCGCTTCAGCATCACCGCGCCGTCACCCGGCAGCAACGACAGACGCTCGCCAAAGGCGTCGATCAGCGCCGTTTCGGCCTGCGTGCGCTGGGGTTGTGTATGCATATTCATCAGTTTTGCCCCGCCTTTCAGCATAAAATGGCCTTCTGGCGTCTCACGCGGCTTCGCCGATCACGCCGGCATAGCCATTGGCTTCGAGATCGAGCGCCAGCGACTTGTCGCCGGACTTGATCACCTGGCCCTTGTATAGGACGTGCACGCTATCGGGCACGATGTGCTCGAGCAGGCGCTGGTAGTGGGTGATGACGATGATGGCACGGTCGGGCGAACGCAGCGCGTTGACGCCGTCCGAGACGATCTTCAGCGCATCGATGTCTAGGCCTGAATCGGTCTCGTCGAGCACGCAGAGCTTTGGCTCCAGCAGCTTCATCTGCAGGATCTCGGCCCGCTTCTTCTCGCCGCCGGAAAAGCCGACATTGAGCGGCCGCTTCAGCATCGCCATGTCCATCGAGAGCGAGGCTGCCGCCTCTTTCACCCGCTTCAAAAATTCCGGAATTTTTAGCGGCTCCTCGCCGCGCGCCTTGCGCTGCTCGTTCATCGCCACCTTCAGGAACTCCATGGTCGCGACACCAGGTATCTCCATCGGATACTGGAAGGCGAGGAAGATGCCCGCGGTGGCGCGCTCGGCCGGATCCATTTCGAGGATCGACTGGCCATTATAGAGGATATCGCCTTCGGTGACCTCATAGTCCTCGCGGCCGGCGAGGATATAGGACAGCGTCGATTTGCCCGAGCCGTTCGGGCCCATGATGGCGGCGACCTCGCCGTTTTTCACCGTCAGGTTCAGGCCGCGGATGATCTCGGTGCCGTCATCGACGATGCGGGCATGCAGGTTCTTGATCTCAAGCATTGTTCTTTTCTCTGAAATAATCGTCGTAGGTGACTGTGTAATCGGTGTGCCGGCGCTGCAGGGTTTTGAACCGCCAGAAGGACAGGCCGAACCCCACCGCGAAAACCGCAAGGCCGACCATCGGATGGACGAACGCCGCCAAAACGGCGCCTACCAGGGCCGAGGCTACTGCGGCCGCGGCGTATTTCATCGTGGCGATGTTGCCCTCGCGACGAACCGCCCACAGCCGCCGCCAGCGAACCGCAAACCAGATCTCGTCGCGAGACAGCGTCATGGTCATCTCTTCAGCCATCAACCAAGTGGCGCAGAAACGGCAGTATAATTGCCGAGACCAGCCCGGTCACGGCGCCCGCCGCCATCCGGCGCGGCGTCGACTGGATAGAGGGCGCGACAGCGCAGAGCGCGCCGCACACCAAAGCGTAAAAAACGATCGGAACCGTATCCATCATTTCAACTTCCTTTCAAACGTTCAGTTTCAATCCCATGCCTTGTGCACGGTCCTGAACGCTTGGCGGGTCGCTATCCTTCCAGTGTCCATCGCATTGCCTATCCGAGCGCCTACGCCCGGTTATTCTACATCTGCGTCAGGGCTTGCCAAAGTCCTCGCCAAAAGCCATCCGGCGAGTAGGCCGCGCCGAGCAGCACTATCCCTATCGCGCAAAACCAGAACGCAAGGCCCAGGCCCGCTTCCCAGTTATCCACTCGATCCCGCAGATAGACATGTTTTTCCACGGATTCGCGTTTGCGCGCCCTTGTCACCCCACGCTACCCTCAAGGCTGATGCCGATAAGCTTCTGCGCTTCGACCGCGAACTCCATCGGCAGCTGCTGGATAACATCCTTGACGAAGCCGTTGACGATCAGCGCGATCGCCTCTTCCTCGGGAATGCCGCGCTGCATGACGTAGAATTTCTGGTCCTCGGAAATCTTCGACGTCGTCGCTTCGTGCTCGAACTGCGCCGTCGAATTCTTGGCTTCCATGTAGGGCACGGTGTGGGCGCCGCACTGGTCGCCGATCAGGAGACTATCGCAATTGGTGAAATTGCGGGCGTTGGTCGCCTTGCGGTGCGCCGAGACCTGGCCGCGATAGGTGTTCTGCGAGAAGCCGGCGGCGATGCCCTTGGAGATGATGCGGCTCGACGTGTTCTTGCCGAGATGGATCATCTTGGTGCCGCTATCGACCTGCTGGTAGCCGTTCGACACAGCGATCGAATAGAACTCGCCGGAGGAATCGTCGCCGCGCAGGATGCAGCTCGGATATTTCCAGGTGATCGCCGAACCGGTCTCGACCTGCGTCCACGAGATCTTCGAACGGTGGCCGCGGCAGTCGCCGCGCTTGGTGACGAAATTGTAGATGCCGCCCTTGCCCTCGGCATCGCCGGGGTACCAGTTCTGCACCGTCGAATATTTGATCTCGGCATCGTCGAGCGCCACCAGTTCGACGACGGCGGCATGCAGCTGGTTCTCGTCGCGCTGCGGCGCCGTGCAGCCTTCGAGATAGGAGACGTAAGCCCCCTCCTCGGCGATGATCAGCGTGCGCTCGAACTGGCCGGTGTTCTTCTCGTTCATGCGGAAATAGGTCGACAGCTCCATCGGGCAGCGCACGCCCTTGGGCACGAAGACGAACGAGCCGTCGGTGAAGACAGCCGAATTCAGCGTGGCGTAGAAATTGTCGGATGTCGGCACGACCGAGCCGAGATATTTCTGCACCAGCTCCGGATGCTCGCGGATGGCCTCCGAGATCGAGCAGAAGATGACGCCGGCCTGCGCCAGTTCCTTCTTGAACGTGGTGACGACGGAAACGGAATCAAACACCGCGTCGACGGCGACACGGCCCGATTTGTAGACGTTGTCGCTGGGCTCCTCGAGATCGGAGACGTCGGTTTTCTGCACGCCGGCGAGGATTTCTTGTTCCCGCAGCGGAATGCCGAGCTTCTCGTAGACCTTCAACAGCTCGGGATCGACGTCGCTCAGCGAGGTCGGGCCGGGCGTGCTCTTGGGCGCCGCGTAGTAATAGAGGTCCTGAAAATCGATCTTCGGATAATGGACGCGCGCCCAGGTCGGCTCTTCCAGCGTCAGCCAGCGCCGATAGGCTTCCAGACGCCATTCCAGCATCCAGGACGGTTCATCCTTCTTGGCCGAGATGAAGCGAATAATGTCTTCGCTCAGGCCCTTGGGGGCCTTGTCCATCGCGATCTCTGTCTGGAATCCGTATTTGTACTGGTCGACGTCGATCTTTCGGACCCGATCGATCGTGTCCTGCACAGCAGGCATAAGCGTTCTCCATCCACGCCGGGGTCAAGGCCCGACAGTTTTCAAACTATGGCATCGCCGAGGGCTGCCCATGAGGCGCCGAAGGCGGCGTAAGTTTCATATAGTGCGTCTCGGCCGGGAATTCACCCGGCCACTTGCAAACGCACGGCTCTACCAGGCCGCGAGGCCTGAATTCTTTGTCGCCGCCTCAGGCGGCTTGTTCCCTGCCCGCCCGGCGCTGGGCAATACCGGCCAGCGCAGCACGGAACAGTTCGATATCCCCGGCACTCGTTGCGTGGCCGATGGACACGCGCAAAGCGCCCAGGCTGTCGCCGTAACCCATGGCTTTCAGCACATGGCTCGGCCCGACCTTGCCCGACGAACAGGCCGATCCCGCCGACAGCGCCACGCCAGCCAGATCGAACGCGATCTGCGCCGTCTCGGCCTTGATGCCGGGAATAGCGAAGAATGTCGTATTGGCAAGCCTTGGCGCGCCGGTTCCGAAGATTTCTGCGTCCGGCACCAGCGTTTTGAGTGTTTTCTCGACCTCGCCGCGGCGTTGCGCGATCGCTTCGACGTCTTTCAGTCCAGCCAAAGCCTGCCGCGCCGCGGCGCCAAAGCCGGCGATGGCCGCCAGGTTTTCGGTGCCGCCGCGATGGCCCTTTTCCTGGCCGCCGCCATTGATCAGCGGCTTCGGCATCATCAGATCGGCTGCCGCAACGACGGCGCCGACACCCTTGGGGCCGCCGATCTTGTGCGAAGACAGAATCAAATAGTCGGCGTAAGCCGCTGACATATCGATGGGACCACGGCCCGCAGCCTGCACCGCGTCGACCACCAGAATGCCGCCCGCCGCCTTGACGATTGCAGCGATTGCCTCGATCGGCTGGATGACGCCGGTCTCGTTGTTGGCGGCATGGATCGCGACCAACGGCAGGCCTTCGGCCTTGTCATGCGCGGCCAGAGCGGCTGTCAGCTGAGCGAGGTCGGCAATGCCATCGGCGTCGACGCCGATCCGCGAAACCTGTGTTGCCGGGAAGCGGCCGCCGTTCAACAGGCAAGGGTGGTCGGCCTCGCACACATAGAGCCGGCTCATGCGCACCGTGCCACGGCCCATCCGCCAATCCGGCGTCAGCAGCGTCGATGCGGCTTCCGTCGCGCCCGAGGTGAAGACGACATGCTCGGCCTTGGCGCCGACAAGTGCTGCCACATCGCGCCGGGCAGTGTCGATCAGGCGCCGCGCCGCGCGCCCCTCGGCATGCACCGACGACGGATTGGCGACGAGATCGAGCGCGGCAATCATCGCCTCGCGCGCCTCGGCAATGAGCGGCGCGCTGGCATTGTAGTCGAGATAGGCGCGTGCTGCGGCCATTTTCACCCAATCGATCCCATCAAGACCCTTTCCGCAAGGATAGCGCGTTATTTCCTTGAAATTGCAAGGCAAGACGTCCTATTTACGCGGCTTGCGGCGAGGATGGCCGGGCCGTCACGGCTGGCTATCCAGTTTTGAACAATTCTAAACTAGCTTCTAAGAAGACGCTTGCCCTGCGTCAAGGCCCGGAAGGGCTGGGGCTGGAGTAAGAATTGTTCCGGGCGCCGCGCATTCGTATGCCATTTGGAGTATTTCATGCCTGAGGTCATTTTCACCGGTCCGGCCGGCCGCCTGGAGGGCCGCTACCAGCCTTCCAAGGAGAAGAGCGCGCCGATTGCCATCGTGTTGCATCCGCATCCGCAATTCGGCGGCACGATGAACAACAAGATCGTCTATGACCTCTTCTACATGTTCCAGAAGCGCGATTTCACCACGCTTCGCTTCAACTTCCGCGGCATCGGCCGCAGCCAGGGCGAATTCGACCACGGCACCGGCGAATTGTCGGATGCCGCCGCAGCGCTCGACTGGGTGCAGTCGCTGCATCCGGATTCCAAGAGCTGCTGGGTGGCCGGTTATTCCTTCGGCTCCTGGATCGGCATGCAGCTTCTGATGCGCCGGCCCGAGATCGAGGGCTTCATCTCGATCGCGCCGCAGCCCAACACCTATGATTTCTCGTTCCTGGCGCCCTGCCCGTCATCGGGTCTGATCATCCATGGCGATGCCGACAAGGTGGCGCCGCCCAAGGATGTGCAGGGCCTGGTCGACAAGCTGCACACGCAAAAGGGCATCACCATCACGCAGAAGACCTTGCCAGGCGCCAACCACTTCTTCGCCAACGACGCCGATCTGCTGCTCGAGGAATGCGCCGACTATCTCGACCGACGGCTGGCCGGCGAATTGTCCGATCCGCGGCCGAAGCGGCTGCGCTAAGAGCAATTCCAGGAAAAGTGTAAACGGGTTTTCCGTCCGGAATTGCGTCAAAACAAAAACTCCCGGTCCGATGCCGTCACAGTCGTGCCCATCATGGGCGCGAAAATGCCATTTCGGCTGATCCAAACGGTGAAGCCAGCCTGACATGTGGCGCGGCTCGGCTGAACGGTGCACAATGCCGGTTCAGCCAGTGCAAGAAGGCATGACCGATCATGTACCAGCCTCCCCATTTCCAGGAAACGCGGCCGGACGTCCTGCACGGGCTGATCCGGACGCATCCGCTGGGGTTGCTGATCTCCAACGGCACCGATGGCCCGGTCGCCAATGCCATTCCCTTCCTGCTTGATGCAGAGGTTGGGCCGAATGGCCGGCTGCGCGCCCATCTGGCCAGGGCCAACCCGCAATGGCGTCAGCTGGCCGACAATCCGACATCGCCGGTGCTGGTCGTCTTCCAGGGCGCCGACGCCTACGTGACGCCGTCCTGGTACGAGACCAAGCGCGAGACCGGCAAGGTCGTGCCGACCTGGAACTACGCCATTGTCCAGGTGCGAGGAACCGTCAGAGTGATCGAGGATTCCGCCTGGATCGCACAGCAGATCACCGAGCTGACGCTGTCGCAGGAAGGCGCCCGCGAGGCACCCTGGGCGGTGACCGATGCGCCGCCGACCTTCATCCAGTCGCAAATCAAGGGCATTGTCGGGCTTGAGATCGAGATCGCCGAAATCAGCGGCAAGTGGAAAGTCAGCCAGAACCGGCCTGTCGCCGACCGCGTCGGTGTCGCCGAAGGGCTGGAGAAGGAAGCCGCCAGCGCGCCTGACATGGCTCGGCTGGTGCGGAGCTGGGGTGGCATCGACAGCTAGCTGGGGTGGTCTTAGATGGTTCCAAAGGCGTCAGCAATTCAGTTGCTTGCCGGCGCTGCTCCAATGCCGAAATTCGTCTGTCTCGGCGCATCGTTTTGGTTTGGTTTGCGAGCCCGACGGAATAGGCGGAACGTAGTTTTTGCCACCGGCAACCCCGACGCCGTGTAGCGGAAGATACATCCCAGCCGGCCAAGCACCATCGCGCAGACGATGGCAACAGCACAGCCAAGGCCGAAGCCGGCGACAGTGTCGCTCGGATAGTGCGCGCCGATAAAGATCCGGGTCGATGCGACCGACAAGGTTGCAGCCAGCAGCACCCATCTGCGCTGGGGCAACAACAGCAGTGCAATGCCGAAAATGACGCCCATGGTCGTGGCATGGCCGGACGGGAAGCTGGCAAAGCGCGCCTCCAAGGAAAAAGGATGCAGCGACAGATCGCCGAGCTTGTCGAAATTCATCGGCCTGGCTCTGCCCACGCCATATTTCAGCACGTTGACGACCATGGCCGAGAGTGCGATCGAACCCAGCACCATGAAGGCAAAGCAGGTCCAGTTGTAGAAGGTCATCCGCGCGCGCCGGGAAAGGCTGCGCCAATCCGTCAGATTCGCGGCAATCAGCACCAGTACCGACGGGACAAGATACCAGCCGCCTAGGCCGAAGAAGGTAAAAAACTCGGCGATGCGGAAGATATTGGTCGAGCCTGAAGCCCACTCCCTCGCCATGGTCCCTGCAAGATGGTCGAAACGGAGCGACACCGCGATCGTCAGCAAAAGCCAGGCCACAACCCAGACCGACCACAGGATTTTCGGGTGGCGCGCCGGGCGCGTCGCCAGGCGATGCCGTACAATCCCGAAAGTATCGCGGAAATTATCGACAGACTGCCGGAGCATGGCAGGCATAGCGGCACGCGCCGGTGATGGCGACTTCGTCAACATGCGGAGCTCGAAGCGATCATCGAAGAGGTATCAGTTCGCCACACGGTACAGGCCGAGCGACAATTTATCACCTGACGAATAGTTGATGCCGTCGATCTCGGCGACGCGGCTGGCCTTCTTGCCTTGCCCTGCCAGAAGGTCATCCAGCCGTTTTTGATCGCCGACCGGCGCCAGGCCCAGCGCGCAGGCCGGATCGTCAAGCAGATGTTGCGCAACCCCGTCGACATCGGTCAGTACCGTCTTTGTGCCCACCAGAAATACCAGGCTCGGTTCGTGATATTGCGCGGAGGCGAGCACGCTCATCTCACAGGGACGATCGGCGCGAACCGCAGCCTCGATTTCCCGGCTCATCCAAATCGGTTTCAGTGACGGCACGATGACACCGAACAGCAGGGCGTAGGTTATACCGGCGCAAACCGCAGCCCCGCCGATGCGGACCAGCGGCACCAGCATCTGGCGCGAAACAGCGAGGTAGCCGGCGCCCAATGCTGCCGCGGCGGCCGGAACGCTCCACCATGAAAATGTCTTCATGAGATAGATCGGCGCACCGACGCAAAGCACGGCGAGACCGACTGTCACCAGAACGGTGCCGAATGCGGTCGCCCACCACAGCCATGTCTGCCAGCGCCTGAGCGGCGCATTTGCCTCTTGCGGTGTCAGCGTCAAGAGCCAGCCGATGAGCAGGGCCATGCCGGGATAGGCCGGCAGCACATAATGCGGCAGTTTCGTCGGGATCAATTCGAAGACGAGCCAGAACGGAACGTACCAGGCGATGCAGAAACGCAGGCGCGGATCGTCGCGCAATCGGTTGAGCGCCTGCAGTCCGGCGCCGAGCGCCATAAGGCCGAACGGCCACATGAACAGGCAATAGGTCAGCACGTAGAAGCCCGGCGGAACGCCGTGCGACTCCTCGCCTTGCGCGACCTTGCCGAGCATATCCTTGCCGACGGCCTGCTGCAGGAAGGCGCCGTTGCTCTTCCAGGTGATGAGGGCGAGCCAGGGCAGCACGATCAACAGCACCAGAATCAGCCCACGCCCGGCTTTCAGCCTCGCCAGCCAGCGCCAGTCGCGCTCGAAGGCAACCAGCGTGAGCACCGTCAGCGCCGACAGCAGCGGTGCAATCGGCCCCTTGATGAGGATCGCCGCGCCCTGCGCAGCCCAGAAAATCCACGGCAGATGGCCGGCGACCGGCTCGTTGCGGCGCGATGCCAGATAAATCTGCGCCAGCGCGCCTTGCGCCAGAACGCAGCAGGCAAGCAGCATCGCGTCGGTCTTGGCGTCGCGGCCTTCGAAGGCGGTGGCGAAAATCGCCGCCATGACCAGGCCGGCGGCAAGACCGGCATTGGCGCCGAACAGATTGGCCCCGGTCCAGGCGATTGCGACGACGGCGATGGCGATGCCCAGCGCCGAGATCAGCCGGTAAATCCAGATCGGCGCCTGTGCCCCCTCGCCGCTCAGCGTCACCGCCGCCGATTGCAGCCAGTAGATGCCGATCGGCTTTTGGTAGCGCGACGCATCCTGGAAGCGGATGTCGACATAGTCGCCGGTCTCCGTCATCTGCTTGGTCGCCTGGACGAAGCGCGGCTCGTCGCGGTCGAGCGGCGGCAAAGAGGCCAGTCCCGACGCCGTCATCACCAGGCTGAACAGGAAGAGAAAGATGTAGTTCCTGCTCATTTCGACACCGGACAGACTGGTCAACACCGGACAGACTGGATTTGGCGGGACTGGTGGCTCAGTCGACCTTGGTCATCGCCGCCTTGCGCTCATTGGCGATGAGCCATAAATTTCTGACATAGATCACCATGCCCATGGCCTGGCCGGCGATGAACACCGGATCCTCACGCTGGATGGCGTAGACGAGCAGCAGCCCGCCGCCGAACAGCGAGAAGAACCAGAAAGCGATCGGCACGACGCTGCGCTTGGCCTTTTCCGAAGCGATCCACTGCACCAGGAAGCGCATGGTGAAGAAGAACTGGGCAACGAAGCCGAGCAGAACCCAGGCGTCGAACTGCTTGACGAAAACCTGGTGCAGCCAGGTCGCCAATTCCTGAAACACGTTAGCCATGCGTGATTTCCTCTACCTTTGGCATTCTGCGGCGCCGGCGCCGAAGCCACCAGACGCCGGCGAGATCGAGCGCGCCCTGCAGGCCGCGATCGAAGATGCCGTAATTCGACTTGCCGTGGCGGCGCGAGCGGTCGACGACGTCGCAATGGACGACGCGGTAGCCTTCCTGGATGACCAGGGCCGGAACGAAACGATGCGTGCCGTCGAAGAAGGGCAGTTTGCGCAGGATATCGGTGTGGATCGCCTTCAGGCCGCAGCCGGTGTCGCGGGTGTCGTCATGCAGGATCGCGCCGCGCAGCCAGTTGGCGAAACGCGATGCCAATTGCTTGATCTTGCTGTCGCGGCGCTTCAACCGCTGCCCCTGCGCGGCGCCGAAATCGGGCCCTGCCTGACGCAGCGCATCGACCAGCACGGGGATATATTGCGGGTCGTTCTGGCCGTCGCCGTCGATGGTGGCGATTATCGAGCCGCGCGCCGCCCAGGCGCCCGAGCGCACCGAAAGCGACTGGCCGGCGGATTTTTCGTGCCGAAGCTGCCGAAGCGGAAACGGACGTTTGGCGGCTTCAGCGGCAAGCACCGAAGCGGTGTCGTCAGTCGAACCGTCATTGACAACGATGATTTCGAAGTCGCGCCCGGTCATCGCCGCCTCGATCTCGTCGATCAGCAGCGGCAGGTTCGCCGCCTCGTTGCGGCAGGGAATGACGATGGATATTAATGCGTCCGGCATATCGCGTCGGGCTCTGTCACAAGATATGGCATTCGGTGGATGCCGTGCGGTGCCGTTCCAGCGGATCGAACCCGTTGGCGCGGCGCCTCATTACGCCAGCCGACAGGATGAAGCAAGCATGCGCGGCAGTGCAGAATAGGCTGTCCATGCCGGCGCAAAATCGGAAACCACTTTTGCTTGACGCGCTTGGATGCTAAACGCCCGCGTTCAGGCCATGCCGGGCCGTTCGGACCCGGCGCTTTCAGGAAGAAACAATGCCCGCCTTCAAGTCCGATTTCCTGCGCGTCATGAGCGAGCGCGGCTTCATCCACCAGATTTCGGATGAGACCGGGCTGGATCAACTTTTCGCGAAGGAAACCGTGACCGCCTATGTCGGCTACGACGCCACGGCGACCAGCCTGCACATCGGCAATCTGATATCGGCGACCATGCTCTACTGGATGCAGGAGACCGGCCACCGGCCGATCGCACTGATGGGCGGCGGCACCTCGATGATCGGCGACCCGTCCTTCCGTGACGACCAGCGCAGCCTTTTGACGCCCGAGGCGATCGCCACCAACATCGAGGGCATCAAGCGAATTTTTGGCCGCATCCTGCGCTTCGGCGACACTGGCAACGACGCCATCATGGTCAACAATGCCGACTGGCTGATGAAGCTCAACTATGTCGAGTTCCTGCGCGATGTCGGCCGCCACTTTTCGGTCAACCGGATGCTGACCTTCGACAGCGTCAGGCTGCGGCTCGAGCGCGAACAGTCGCTGTCCTTCCTCGAATTCAACTACATGATCCTGCAAGGCTATGATTTCGTCGAGCTCAGCCGCCGCCACGACTGCCGGCTGCAGATGGGCGGTTCGGACCAGTGGGGCAACATCATCAACGGCGTCGATCTCGGCCACCGCATGGGCACGCCGCAGCTTTATGCGCTGACCACGCCGCTGCTAACGACATCGTCGGGCGCCAAGATGGGCAAATCGGCCAAGGGCGCGGTGTGGCTGAACGGCGACCTCTTCTCGCCCTATGATTTCTGGCAATACTGGCGCAACACCGAGGATGCCGACGTCGAGCGCTTCCTGAAGATCTTCACCCGGCTGCCGCTTTCGGAGATCGCGCGGTTGGCCGCCCTTGGCGGCTCGGAGATCAACGAGGCCAAGAAGGTGCTGGCCACCGAAACCACGGCCATCGTGCACGGCCGCGAGGCGGCGCAACAAGCCGAGGAGACCGCGCGCAAGACCTTCGAGGAAGGCGTGACAGCCGAAACGCTGCCGACCGGGGAAGTGGACGGCGCCGCGCTGGAAGCCGGCATCGGCATCCTGTCGCTGCTGGTCAGCGGGGGCCTTGCCGGGTCCAACGGCGAGGCAAGGCGTCACATACAGGGTGGCGCCGTGCGCCTCAACGACCAGCCGGTGGCGGACGACCGGCGGATGGTGACGCCTCAGGATTTGAGTCCGGAAAACGTCGCAAAGCTTTCAGTGGGCAAGAAAAAGCACGTGCTTGTGCGGCCTGCCTGAGCCGTCTTCTGGGATCCTCAGCGATACTCGAAGATCGACCGGAAAATGCCCGGCGCGATTACCGATAGCGGGTTGATGTCCAGCACCGGCTTGTTGGCGTTGCCCTTAAGCCGGTAGGTGACGCCGATCAGGCCTCGGTCGCGGCCGTTGCCGAGCAGAACGCCGACCAACGGCAACTCGCCGAAGATGCGGTTGAGGCCATAGGCCGGCATGAAGGTTCCGGTCATGTCCATATTGTTGTTCTGGTCGTAGAGCGTGCCTTGGAAGGTGGTGCCGATGCGCGGGCCGCGCAGCACGCCATTCGCCAATTTCAAATAGCCCGACCCCTTGTCGATCTCGGTAAAGCCGCGCTCGAATTTTACCCGCGAGGTGTCGATCTTGCCCTTGACCGCTTCGTTCAGGCTGCGGCTGTCGCCGGTTGGCGTGGTCGATACGATCGACGCAAGCTTCGGTTCATTGACGATGAAGAAGTTGCTCGAATCGACCTGGCCCCGCATCGGGCCGTCGGCTGCGCCGCTGAGCGCCAGCGTGATCGATCCGCCTTCCATATGCTCGTAGATGTTGAGGAAGCGCAATATGGCGCCTGCGTCGGCCGACTTCATGGTGAGCGCGCGAGCACCATTGCCTGCCGTATTGCTGATGGTGATGGCGGCGCCGGAACTTGCCGCGGCGCTGACCTTGAGCCTGTTCACCCTGGAGCCGGCGGCACTGTAGTCGAGCTTCAAATTGGACAGGACCTCGTCATGGAACCCGGTTAGCGAATTGACGTCGGCGCTGACCGAAACCGCGTCCGTGCCGGTGGTTTTGGTGGCGGTATCGACATCGGAGGTGAACTGCTTGATCAGCGAGCGGGCATCGAGCGCGTTGCCGCTGACATCGACGGCAAAGCCCTTGCCCGACCGCTTCACCGTCACGGCGACATCGTCGCCACGGTTCAAGGCGACCTTGCTGAAGCGGGCCGAAGACAGCGCGCCCTTGACCAGGACGACATCGCCTTCGACCGAAAAGCTCTTTCCGTCGAGGTCGAAGTCGGACAGCGTCGTGGTATCGCCGGACTTGCTCATGGTAAAAGTGGCATTGGCGGGAATGCCCGGCCCCTTGCTCCAGCCTGCCCAGGGAATGTCCAGCCTGGCGCTCGTCAGGTCGACGTCGACGTTCTGGCTGCCGCCTTCGCCGCTCTTGTCGATTGCCACCTTGATGGTGCCGGAAATCAGCGGCGACAGGCCAGGCATGGCGATGGCGCGCGTCTTGTCGTCGAGCACAAGCGCCACCTTGCGGCTGCGCGGCGGGCCGCCATCCCTGAGCGGCTCGACCAGATCGAGCTCGGCTGGAATGCCGTTCAGCCGCGCCTTGGCAGAGATCACCGCCTTGTCAGGCCCGACTTCGATCGAACCGTCGGCATCGGTCACCATCTGGCCTTCGAATGGCTTGGCGAGCGACAGGTCCTTGTAGTCGAGCGATACCAGCCAATCGAGCTTCGACGTGTCGACGCCGGATTGCAACGGAATGTCGGCCTTGACGTGGCCGGTCACCGTGCCCGACAGGTCGTCCGGCAAGATGCCGACATGGCGCATGGCGTTGATCGGTTCGTAGGAGGCAAGTTCGGCGATGGCCGGCGCCTCACCGGCGACGTCGATGTCGAGCGCGCCGATCACCGGCGGGTGGTTTGCCGCCTTTACCGACAGTGTGCCATTGCTTGCCGCCACGGTGCGGCCGCTCGGCATATAGACGCTGCCCGAGGACAGCGCGACGTCGACATCGTTGCCGTGGAAGGAAACGACGCCGACGGCATCGCGTATCGGCGGGATGCGGCCGGCGGTGTCGAAACGCGAGCCCTCGACCTGGAAGCGGCCGAACACCTCGTCGGCCGAAAGCGGCACGCCGTTGCCGAGACGTCCTGGCACGACCTGGAACTGCAGGCTGGCATCGACGACGCGGCCGCCAAACAGGTTCTGCAGCACCCACAGCCGCGCGTTCTTGGCGGAGAACCAGGGCCACAATTGCTTGACGTGCGAGACCGCCATGTCGTGGACGTTGAGCGACACCGAGATACCCGGCGGTCCGTTGTCGATGAAGGAAACCGCAGCGGTTCCCAGCACTTCGCTCCCCGATCCCGACCTGATGCCGATCTGGTCGGCGACAAGCTTGCGGCTCTTGATCTGATAGACGCCGGCGATGCGGGCGAAGAAATTCAGCGCCGGCTCGGGCGATTCCGAAGGCGCCAGCGTCGAGCCGTCGCTGGTCAGGTCGTAACGATAGGAAGGCTCCTCGCCGGCCGCGCCGGTCGACGGCTTTGGCCCGATCGAGCCGGCGAAATTGAACGCCGAGCGCCCGGTCTTTAGAACCAGCCTGCCGACATCGATCTTGTTGGAGCCGGAGACAAGGGCGGCGTCGACATCGACATCGGCCGGCAACAGCCCGCGTGTGCCGAGGTCGAGCACCGAGCCGGTTAGCGACAGCGAGCCCGTCAGCCGCGAATCGGTCTCGCCCGAGCCTTCGGATCCGGTGAGCTTCAAAGCAATCGCGCCGGTTCGCCCGCCGGCCGCCGGCGTTGTCTCCGCGACATCCGCCATGTCGATGGCGGCGTTCAAGGCGGTGACGCGCATCGAGCTCGTATCGCGGGTGGCGGTGGCCGTGACGGTGAGCGCGCGGCCATCGACATCCGCCTCGGACGAGAACTCCACGCTGCCGGGGCCCGACTGCAGCACCGTCGCGTTGGCGATCATGACCAGCTTGACCGATCCGGCCTCGGGCAGCTCGAATGCGACATTTTTGAGATCGATGCGGCGCATCGAATCCTCGCGCACGGCATCGAGTGCACGATTGACGTCACTGAAGACGGCGGCGGCCAGTTTTTCCGGATCGATGAGACCGTCTTGATTGCGCAGGCGCGCTGTCCAGTCACCACCCGACGGCATTGCCGCGGTGACGATATGGGCGTCGGAAATCCTGGCGCTGGTCAGCCGAACCTCGCCCGAAAGCAGCGGGATCAGCCGGATGCCGAAGCGGACGCGCCCGGCATCGGCCATCGGCTTGCCGTCGGCCGTCTCGACGCTGACATCCTTGACCTGCAGCGCAATGAAGCTCGATCCGTCAAGTGTCAGGCTGGCAGGACCGACGGCGACTTTGACGTCGAAACCGGCCAGTTTCTCGATCGCCGTTTCGGCTTCCAACCGCAGCCGTTCGTTGCCGATGCCGGTGGCGCCGATGACGTAGACGGCGGCCGCTGCCAGCAGCACAAGGGCTCCAATGCCGGCAAACAGCCGGGCAAGGATGCGAAAGCCGCGGCCGATCCGTGCCTTGCCGAGCGGCGGCACGCGGCAAGCGGACGGGAAAGCCCCCAGGTCGGTGATCTCGTCACGCCTGAACCGGATTTTCTCGTGCTGCGGTTCTTCCTGATCCACGCAATTTTCCGTTGTGCGAATTCGATCGTGGACGAATCCCCGCCCGACACTATAACGACGCAGGCTAGAGCATGATGCCGAAAAGTGTGAGGCGGTTTTCTCGGACAAACGGTTTCCGTTTGTCCAGACATCATGCTCTATCTCTTTGATTTAGGGCCGCGTAACCTCAAACAAGGGCATCGATATGGCTGATCTCGACGTTGGCGACGTTGCGCCGCAATTCGATCTTCCGCGCGACGGCGGCGGCTCACTCAGCCTTGCCTCGATGCGGGGGAAGCCCGTTGTACTTTATTTCTATCCGCAGGACGACACCACAAGTTGTACCAATGAGGCCATCAGCTTTTCGCAGCTGAAGCCGGAGTTCGAAAAGGCCGGCGCCGTGGTGATCGGCCTGTCGCCGGACAGCGTGAAGAAGCACGACAAGTTCAAAACCAAATACGACCTCACCGTCGACCTGGTTGCCGACGAGGAGCGCAAGGTGATCGAGGCCTACAATCTGTGGGTCGAGAAGACGATGTATGGCCGCAACTATATGGGCGTCGAGCGGGCGACGTTCCTGATCGGCAAGGACGGGCGGATCGCCGGGATCTGGCGCAAGGTCCGGGTGAAAGGCCATGCCGAAGCAGTGCTGGAGGCGGTCCGCGCGCTCTGAGGCGCCACCGATCTGGCCAACGCCGCGCAGTGCATTAGGGGCATAAGACATATATGCGGTTGGCTGACACCGTTGGTCACTAGCGCGCCCGCGACGGCAAAACTTTGTTAACCCTAATAATGTGTAATCGGGCTTCGTTGGTGTCGTAACGAAAGCTTGGTCCCGTGAACCTAACCGGTCAGTCAGCGGTCTTCGGCAGGCGCAAGGAGCCGCATACGGTTATCATTGCGCGGGGCAATGAAATACGGCATTTCACCATCCGGCCGTGGCTCGTCGCCTTTCTCGGCTCGGCACTGGCGGCGATCGCCATCGGCTATCTCTTGGCGACCTCCTATCTCGTACTGCGCGACGATCTGATCGGCGCCACCACGGCCCGGCAGGCGCGCATGCAGCAGGCCTATGAAGATCGCATTTCCGCATTGCGCGCGCAGGTCGACCGCATCACCAGCCGCCAGCTTCTCGACCAAAAACTGATGGAAACCAAGGTCAGCGAATTGATCGAGCGGCAGAGCCAGCTCAGCCAGCGCCATGGCCGCCTCGGCCCGATTCTCGAGCGGGCCGAAAACGAAGTCGGGACGCTGCCAACCGCTGATGCCGCAGCGACAACAAAACCCGACGAACATGCCGAACTGACTGGCGGCGAGCCACTCGCCTATTCGGTCGCCAGCCTCGGTTCGGGCGACACCAGGCCATTCTCGCTGTGGTCGACACGCTCCGACCCGCTGCCCAGCGAAACGGCTGCGGACCGCGCCGACAAATTGTTCGTCTCGATCAATGATTCACTGAAGGCTATCGAAAGCCAGCAACTCACCCGCATCGAGACCCTGGCCGACAATGCCTACAAGAACGCCGACGCCATCACCCAGGCGCTCCAGGCGGCCGGCCTGCCGGTCGACAGCGATTTCGGCAAGAACGAAAGCGATGTCGGCGGGCCGCTGATCCCGCTTGACAGCTCGATGATGTTCGACAGCAAGGTCAAGGAACTGGACGAGGCGCTGGATACGCTCGACCAGTTGAAGAAGGAGGCGCGGCGGCTGCCGCTCGCCAACCCGGCGCCGGGCCACTCCGTCACCAGCCCGTTCGGCGTGCGCACCGACCCCATCCTCGGCACCGCTGCCCTGCATTCAGGCATGGATTTCCGCGCGCCGGTCGGCATGGCAGCCAAGGTCACGGCGGCCGGAATCGTTACCAAGGCCGGCTGGAACGGCGGCTATGGCCGCATGGTCGAGGTCGATCACGGCAACGGCTTTGCCACGCGCTACGGCCATCTGAGCGAGATCGACGTTGCCGTCGGCCAAAAACTCGCAGCCGGCGACATCATTGGCAAAACCGGCAGCAGCGGCCGTTCGACCGGCCCGCACCTGCACTACGAAGTCCGCCACAATGGCGAGGCCATCGACCCGCTGCGCTTCCTGACCGTCGGCAAGAAGGTCGAGCAGTATCTGTAGGGTCAAGCCAGGCGGCTGGTTGCACGCCCCCGCCTCCTTCACCCGTTGTACCATCCTGTTGTTTGGCAATCCGACATCGCGTGCTCCGGCGTCACGTTCTGGAGCCTGCGGCTGCCGCGCGCTTTGCCGATGCTGTTCTCATCGCTGAGGATTGCCTCGGCCACCGCCGTGATCGGCGCCATTGTCGGCGAATGGATCGGCTCCGACCAAGGACTTGGCGCGCTGATCGTCCAGGCGTCCTTCAACTACCAGTCGGACCGCCTCT
Source organism: Mesorhizobium sp. M1143 (assembly GCF_040318435.1). Classification (NCBI taxonomy): domain Bacteria; kingdom Pseudomonadati; phylum Pseudomonadota; class Alphaproteobacteria; order Hyphomicrobiales; family Phyllobacteriaceae; genus Mesorhizobium; species Mesorhizobium sp. M1143. The sequence continues at coordinate 80,344 of NZ_JAMYMJ010000023.1, forward strand.
ACGCGGCGATCGTGCTGTCATCGGGCCTGTCGATCGTCCTGTTTTGTCTTGTGGTGCTGATCGAGCGCCGGACGATCCAATATTGAGCAGATGCGTCAGGCGGGTCGCGGTGGCGTCCGTCGTGGCTGACCGGTCAGGATTTGACATGGATGTCTCGCGGGAATTTGGTCAGCGTCCCATGGCCGGTCTCGGTCACCAGAATGGTCTCGCTGATCTCGATGCCCCAGCCATCCATCCACATGCCAAGAATGGAGTGCACGACATTGCCGGGTTGCAGCGCGGTCTTGTCGCCGGGCCGCAGGCTGATCGTGTGCTCGCCCCAATCCGGGGGATAGGCGACGCCGATGGAATAGCCGATGCGCGATTCCTTCTTCAGCCCGTAGCGTTGGATAACCTTGCGCCAAGCGGCCTCGACCGCTTCGGCTGTGGTCCCCGGCCTGACCGCGTCGAGCACCGCATCCATGCCTTCGATCACCGCCTTTGCGGTGTCGGCGACACGGGCCGGCGTGTTGCCGAGCTGCATCGTTCGGGCGAGGCCTGCGGCATAGCGGCGGCAGACACCGGCAAGTTCGAGCGCGATCGTCTCGTCCTTGCCGAAGCGCCGATCGCTCCACATGATGTGCGGAGCCGATGCATTCTCGCCACCGAGGATTGTCGGCGGAAGCGCCGTGATGTCGCCGGCGAAGTCCGGACTGCCGGCAATCTGCGCCGCCTGGATCGCGGCAATCGCATCGCATTCGCGCACGCCTGGCGCGATGACTTCGAAGGCCCGCGCGACAGCTGCTTCAGCCAAGGTCGACGCCTTGCGCAGGTAGGCGATTTCCGGCGCGGATTTCACGGCGCGGATCCAGTTCACCAGGAGATCGGCGTCGTGCCATTTCGCATTGGGCAGGCCGGCGACCAGCCGGGCATGCGCCTTCGGCGAGAAATAATAGGCTTCGAGCTCGACGCCGATATGTCTCGCGCCCCAGCCCTTGGCGACGATCCAGGCCGCTATCCAGTCCATCGGATGGCGATCGGCGCGCTGGACATGGTCCTCGGGAAAACCAACCACATTCTCCGGCTTCATCCAGGCCGTCAGCAAGCCGCCTGCCGCATCCATGGCGCGGCCGATCCAGACCGGCTCGGCCTCGTCTTCGATCGGGACCAGCACGACCTGCGGCGTGTAGAACGACCAGCCGTCATAGCCGGTGATGTAATGCTGGTTGGCGACATCGTTGACGACCAGCAGTTCGAGCCCACGCGCCGCCATCTCGGCGCGGATCTTCTGGAGCCGCCGCTGGTACTCATCGCGCGCAAAAGGCAATTCGATCATCGGTTTTCCTGCTGGATTGTTGGCCGGCGAGCCCCGCGCCCGCCTGACGTCATTCACCATTGCGGTGGTTTCAGCCCGGCTGCAATCGGCCAGCGCGACGAATGGGACAGGTCCTGCACCGCGTTCGGAACCGTCACGAATTATTTTTGAATTCCATTTGACTGAATAAATTGCCTGTGCAAGTCTTGGCCTTCCTAAGGGGCGCGGACATGGCACTGCGGGGGACCAATCAGGAGTTCGGGCGGCCTTACAATCGGCGCATCGTGCTGGAGTCCATCCGCCTTCACGGTCCCATCGCTCGCGGCGACATTGCCAGCCGGGTCGGCCTCACCGTCCAGACCGTATCGACCATCGTTCGCGAACTCGAAGAGCATGGCTATGTGCTGTCGCTGCGCGAGGAGCCGCGCGGACGCGGGTTGCCGCCGGCGACGCTCAGGATCAACCCCGAGGGCGGCTATGCCGTGGGCGTCCACCTCACCCCGCTGGGGATCGACGCGGCGCTCATCAATCTCAGCGGCGATGTGATCGAGAGCATGCATCGCGAGGCGCCGCATGCAACGCCCGACCATGCCTTCGAGCTGATCGGCGCGATGGTGCCCGAGCTGACCGCGCTGCGGCCCGGCGGACGCGTGCTCGGCATCGGCATGGCGCTGCCTGGACCGTTCGGCGTGGAGTCGATGAGCTTCGTCGGCCCGACGACCATGGCCGGCTGGAAGGATGTCGCGCTGCCGGAACGGCTGGCCGCGTCGACCGGGCTGCCGGCCTTCTTCGAAACCGACATGGCCGCGGCGGCCATGGGCGAACGGCTTTACGGTCTCGGCTCCGGTTATTCCGAATACTACTACCTCTATTTCGGCGTCGGCCTCGGCGGCGTCATCGTGCATGACGGCGCGGTGATGCGCGGCGCCTGGGGCAATGCCGGCGAAATCGGACACATCCCTGCCGTTCCGGGCGGCGAGCCTTGCCCATGCGGCAACAGCGGCTGCCTCGAACGGTATCTCTCGCTCGAAGCACGTCGCCGCCGCAACATCAGCGACGCCGCCTGGGTGGCCGAGATCGTACCGATCTTCCGCAACGCCATCGTCACCATCGAGAATGTGTTCGACCCCGAAACCGTCATCCTCGGCGGGCTTGCCCCCACCGACCTGCTCGAAAAGCTGGTCGGCGCGGCGGGACAGCTTCCCAATTCGGTCTCGGCGCGGCGCGACCGCAAGACACCGCGCGTGACGGTGGCGACCGGCGGCAAGCATTCGGTGCTGCGCGGCGCTGCCGCATTGGCCGTTTCGGGCGTGCTGTCGCCGCGCTTCGGCCAGATGTTCATTGCCGAGCGCGAGCGCCGGCCAGACCTCATGCACAGCAAGGGAGTGGCGGCATGACCGAACCGCTGCTGGTACTCGAAAACGTCACCAAGAATTACGGCGCCATCCATGCGCTGAGGGGCATCAGCTTCTCGATCGGCAAGGGCGAAGTCGTGGCGCTGCTCGGTGACAACGGCGCCGGCAAGTCGACGCTGGTCAAGATCATTGCCGGCGGCCTCGAGCCGAGTTCCGGCCGCATGCTGTTCGAGGGCAAGGAGTTTCTGGCGAAGACGCCGGCCGAGGCCAAGGCTGCCGGCATCGAGACCGTCTACCAGGACCTGTCGCTCTGCACCAATGTCGACGTCGTCGCCAATTTCTTCATGGGCCGCGAAATCACCCGCAAGGTTCTCGGTGTCCCCATCCTCGACGAGCGCGCCATGGAGGCCGTGGTCGGCAAGGCGCTGGCAAGTGCCGGCACTCGCATCCCGTCGCTGCGCACCAATGTCGAGCATCTCTCGGGCGGCCAACGCCAGGCCATCGAGCTCAACCGCTTCGTGCACTGGGGCGGCAAGCTGGTGCTGCTTGACGAGCCGTTCGCGGCACTCGGCGTCGAGCAGACCAGGCGCGGTCTCGAGATGATCCGCCAGGTGGCCAACCAGGGCATCGGCGTCGTCATCATCACCCACATCATGCAACAGGCTTTCCAGGTCGCCGACCGGATCGTGGTGATCCGGCAAGGCGTCGTGGCCGGCGATGTCGCACGCAGCAAAACAAGTCCCGATGCGGTGATCAACATGATCACCGGTGAGACGCTTGCCGGTGCCGGACCGGCAGGTTGAGGGACAAAAGAGGGGTCCGGTATAAAAGAGGAGCGAACGACATGAAGCGAATACTGGTTCTTGTCTTCGGTATCCTGGCACTGGCTCTTGCCTCGCTCACGCCGGCAATGTCCCAGACCAAGGGCACCGTCTATTATATGGTCCCGACCCTGCTCGATGAATTCCAGACCGGCTCGGTGAGCGCGCTGGAGCTGTTCCTCAAGCAGGTCGGCTATGAGGTGAAAACACTCAACGCCGACAACAAGACCGACGCGCAGCAATCGCAGATGAACGACGTCATTGCGCTGAAGCCGGCGGCGATCATCCTGGCCGCCGTCGATTTCAACGCGCTGAAGCCGTCCATCGAAGCGGCGCGTGCGGCCGGCATCCCGGTGGTCGAGTTCGACCGCCAGATCACCTCGACCCCGTCCGATTTCACCTCGGTGGCGGGCACGGTCGAGATCGGCTACGTCGCCGCCGAGCAGGCGCAAAAGCTTCTGACCGCCAAGAACGGTTCTGTGAAGGGCAAGATCCTGCAGGTGCTCGGCGATCCCGGCGATCCCTACACGCTCGACATCCAGAAGGGTTTCGAGGAGAAGTTGAAGGCGTTTCCTGACGTCAAGATCATCTCGCTGCCGGCCATGCAATGGGAAGCCAGCAACGCCGGCACGATCGTTGCCGACCAGATGCTCGCCAACCCCGACATCGACCTGATCTTCAGCCATGCCGCGCACCTGTCGGTCGCAGCCGTCGCCTCGCTCGAGGCCGCCGGCAAGAAGCCGGGCGACGTCATGCTGATGAGCTCGAACGGCGCTCCGGTCGGTCTCGACCTGATCCGCAAGGGCTGGCTCAATGTCGAAGTCGAGCAGCCGCTCTACGCGCAGGCCGCGGCCGTAGCGATGTTCATGGACAAGATCGCCGGCAAGCAGGAAATCAAGCCTGGCGAGTATGACGTGCTCGGCTTGAAGTCGACCGTGACCAAGGAGAGCTGGGGCCCCAACATCAAGATCCCGGGCGCCGCCATCACCAAGGAAAACGTCGACAATCCGGCCTTCTGGGGCAACCAGAAGCCGCCGACGGACACGATCAAGTCTGTCGAATAGTCGCCTAGCGAAGCGCTCCGGGCCATTGCGGCCCGGAGCCTGCCCATTCACGACGCCGCGTCCCAGGACACCGTGGCGAACCTAAACCCGCGCCTGAACCCGACGAAATCGAGTTGATTTCTCAGCCTGATTTTCTCGGGGGCGCCAACCGGATCAGCCCATGAACCCGCGCAGCCGCAAAGCCCTGGAGTTCGTCCTCGACAACCTCGTCTGGTTCATGCTGATCTTTGTGCTGGTTGTCTTTTCCGTCTTCGTCCCCAACTACTTCCAGCTCGGCATCTTCGCCAACATCATCGAGGCCTCGAGCGTTCTCGGCGTGATGTCGATCGGCCTGTCGCTGGTCATCATTGCCGGCCATATGGACCTGTCGGTGGAATCGGTGGCCGCACTCAGCGCCATGGCGGTCGGCATCCTGTTCTGCTCATCGGGCATCGGCATGGGCATACAGCTCAATCCGCAATGGCTGATGGTTCCGGTTTCGCTGCTGGTTGCGCTGGCCGTCGGCGGCCTCATCGGCGCCTTCAACGGCTATCTCGTGGTCAAGGTGAAGATGAGCGCCTTTATCATTACGCTGGCGTCCTACATCTGGGTGCGCGGCCTGGTGCTGGTGATTTCCGGCGGCCGCTCGGCACAGGATCTGGCGCCGGGCCTCCCCCGGGTCGGCCTCCCCCCCCTGGCCGGCCCGCCGCTGTCCCGCCGGCTGGCCCGCGGGGGGTTCGGGCGGGTGTGGCTCGTCCTGGG
>NZ_JAMYMJ010000024.1:0-83132 GCF_040318435.1 Mesorhizobium sp. M1143
CACCCCCCTCTCCCCTCGGGCGCGGTGCCTTTGTTCACACCCACCCCCCCGGGGGGGGGGGGGGGCCGCGGGGGCGGGGGGGGGGGCCTCGGCGAAGCGCTCGACTCTCTCAATCACGGTCGAAGTTGGTCGAGGTCGCGCACTGCCGCAACGACCCCACCCGTCCATCCGCCTTCGGCGGCTGTCCACCGTCCCCTCAAGGGGGAGGGATCAGGCCAGCGTTCGCTCCACAATGTCCCGCAAATCCGCCGACAGGTTCTCGGCACCGGCGATGGCCAGCAGCGCTTCCCTGGCCTTGGCTTGCCTGCCCGGCTCCAGCGAGCGCCACGAGCGCAGCGCTGTCGCCAGCCTGGCCGCCACCTGCGGATTGCGTTTTTCAACCTCGAGTACGGTCTGGGTAAAAAACCGGTAGCCTTCGCCATCGGCGCGGTGGAAGCCGGTCTGGTTGGCGCTGGCGAATGTGCCGACCAGCGAGCGCACCCGGTTCGGATTGGCCATCGAGAAAGCTGCGTGACCAGTCAGCTCGCGTACCGTGTCGACTGTCCGGCGTCCCGGCACGCTGGCCTGGATCTGGAACCATTTGTCCATGACCAGCGGATCGGCGCCATAACGCGCCTCGAAATCGGCCAGCGCCTTGATCGCCTCCGGCGAACCGTCATGGCGGTGCGCAAGGACGGTCAGCGCTGCGGCGCGGTCGGTCATGTTGGTCGCGGTTTCGAAATGCCGGGCGGCGAGCGCAGCACCTTCCGGCAGCAGCGAGAGGTAGTCGAGCAGGATGTTGCGCAGCGCGCGGCGTCCCGCACTTGCCGCGTCGGGGCTGAACGGCCCGTCGTCGGCTAGGCGGCCGTAGAGCTTGGCGAAGCTGTCTTTGTTGGCGCGCGCGATTGCCAGCGCCAACGCCTCGCGAGCGGCAAAGATGGCGTCGGGATCGATGTTAGTGCCGAGGTCGCGGGCAATGTCGGCCTCGCCGGGAAGTGACAGCGCCAGTGCCCGGTAGGCAGGCTCCAACGTCTCGTCGCCGGCGATCTTCCCGGCAAGTCCGGTCAGCCTGGCGGTGAAAACCGGTTTCGCGCCGCCGAGGATCTGGCGGAAGGCCGCTATCAGCGCATCTGTGAGCAGCGTGTTGAACGCCTGCCAGCGCGCGAAGGCATCGCTGTCATGGCCGGCGAGGAAGAACTGGTCGTCGGCCTTCTGCTCGACCGAAAGCGTGATCGGCGCCGAAAAGCCGCGATTGAGCGACACCGCCGGCCGCTCCGCAACGCCTGAGAAGCGCACCATATGTCGGCGCTTGCGGATGTGGATAACGCCGTCCTCGACGGTGGCTCCCTCGACGCCATCATAGGCGACCGGCTCACCGCCCGCGCCGACCAGCCCGAAGGCGAGCGGAATGTGCATCAAGCGCTTGCGGCTCTCCGACGGTGTCGGCGGCACCGACTGCTCGATCTCAAGCGTAAACTCGCGCGTCGCCGGATTGTGCGTCGAACTGACGGTCAGGTTCGGCGTGCCCGCCTGGTGATACCAGAGCGCGAACTGCGACAGGTCGCGCCCGGAGGCGTCCTCGAACACCTTCAGGAAGTCCTCGATCGTCGCGGCCTGGCCATCATGGCGCTCGAAATAGAGGTCCATGCCGGCGCGGAAAGCCTCGGCCCCGAGGATAGTGCGGATCATGCGCACGACTTCCGAGCCTTTTTCGTAGACGGTCGCCGTGTAGAAATTGTTGATCTCGCGGTAGCGGCGCGGCCGCACCGGATGCGCCAGCGGTCCCTGGTCCTCGGGGAACTGGTGTGCCCTCAGCGTGCGCACTTCGGCGATGCGCTTGACCGCGCGCGAGCGCTGGTCGGCGGAGAATTCATGGTCGCGAAAGACCGTCAACCCTTCCTTGAGGCAGAGCTGGAACCAGTCGCGGCAGGTGATCCTGTTGCCGGTCCAGTTGTGGAAATACTCATGCGCGATGATCGCCTCGATATTGGCGAAATCGGCATCGGTGGCGGTTTCCCGGTCGGCCAGCACATACTTGTCGTTGAAGATATTGAGGCCCTTGTTCTCCATGGCCCCCATGTTGAAGTCGGAAACGGCGACGATGTTGAAGACGTCGAGGTCGTATTCGCGGCCGAAGGCCTGCTCGTCCCATTGCATCGAGCGCTTCAGCGCATCCATGGCGTAGCCGGCAAGCCCCTCCTTGCCTGGCTCGACATAGATGCCGAGTTCGACCTCGCGCCCGGACATGGTGACGAAACTGTCCGCAACCTTGCCGAGATTGCCGGCCACGAGCGCAAACAGATAGGACGGCTTGGGGAAAGGGTCGTCCCAGACTGCAAAGTGCCAGCCGTCGGCAAGCGCGCCGCTTTCGACCGGATTGCCGTTGGAAAGCAACAGCGGCGCTTCGTCCAGCCTCGCCTCGATACGCACGGTATAGACCGACAGGATGTCGGGGCGGTCGAGGAAATAGGTGATGCGGCGAAAGCCCTCGGCCTCGCATTGCGTGCAATAGACATTGCTGGAGCGGTAGAGGCCCATCAGCGCCTCATTGCTGGCCGGCGCGATCTCGGTCTCGAGCAGCAGCTGGAAACGGGCCGGCGGCCTCAAAATGGTCAGCTGGTCCGGCGTGGCGAGATACTCGGCCGGGGCAAGCTCGCGACCGTCGATGGCAATGCGCTTGAGCACCAGCCCGTCGCCGTCCAGCACCAGCGACGTCGAGGCGGCGGCGCCATCGCGGCGTTCGATCGTCAGCACTCCGGTGACACGCGTTGCGTCTGGCGAAAGGCGGAAGGTGAGGCCGGTTTGCGGGATGGAAAAGTCGTTGGGGCGGTAGTCTTCGAGCTTGAAGACCTGGCCGGTATCGGTTCGCATTCCCTTGGGTTTCCCTGTCGCTATCGGAGCCGCTGACGTGTCCTGGCCCATTAATCTAAAGTTGCGCGCTCTTTACACGAAACGGTCACTCGACAAAACTGCGCCAATGCCTATTTCGGGGCGTTCCCCTTCCGCCATCATCGTGAGGCCTTGATGACCGTCGTCAGATCGAAGTTCGGCATGGGCGCCTGTGTACCGCGTCGTTCGACGCGCATCTCAGCGGAGATCCGGGAAGCAACAAAACAGTGAAAGGCGAGCCTGGAGACGAAGCGGGCGGGAAACTGTCCGATCATCCCGGCGCGCATCGGCCCAAAAATCAATGTCGATTTTTGGAAAGCACGATGCGCAGATTTAAAGTGTCAGAGCGTCCTTTACGCGTCGAAGACGACGCGCGGCGCTCTAATGTTCTCACCGGGATCATGCTCAAGGTCATGTCGGTGGCAGTCTTTGTCGGCATGCAAACCTGCATCAAGGCCGCCGGCACTTTGCCGGCCGGCCAGATCGTCTTCTTCCGCTCCTTCTTCGCCATCTTCCCGATCATCGCCTTCCTGGCCTTCAAGAGAAAACTCGGTACGGCGTTCGCCACCAAACGCCCGCTGAACCACATTGCGCGCGGTGTCGTCGGCGTTTGCGCCATGGGGCTCGGCTTCTTTGCGCTGACCCGGCTGCCGCTGCCTGAGGCGATCACGCTGAACTATGCCCAGCCTTTGCTGGTGGTGGTGTTCTCTTCGCTATTCCTCGGCGAAGCCATTCGCGTCTATCGCTGGAGCGCGGTTGCGGTCGGTCTGGTCGGCGTGCTGATCATCTCCTGGCCGGAGCTGACGCTGCTCACGTCGGGCGTCGCGCTCGGCGACCAGGAGGTGCTGGGCGTCATCGCTGCTCTTGTTTCTGCAGCAATCTCCGCCAATGCCATCCTGCTCGTGCGCAATCTTGTCCAGACTGAACGAACAGCGACCATCGTGTTGTGGTTCTCGGCGACGGCGAGTGTCATGGCGCTGCTTACGCTGCCCTTCGGCTGGCAGGCGCTGACGCCGCTGCAGGCCGGTCTGCTGGTCGCAGCAGGGTTCTGTGGCGGGCTGGCGCAGATTTTGATGACGGCGGCGTACCGCCATGCCGAAGCTTCGGTGGTGGCGCCGTTCGAATACACCTCGATGATGCTCGGCGTGGTCGTCGGCTATTTCGCCTTTGGCGATATCGCCACCATCAACACGCTCGTCGGCGGTGTGATCGTCGTTGCCGCCGGCATGTTCATCATCTGGCGCGAGCGCCAACTCGGCCTGGAACGCACCCGAACGCGCAAGGCAGCGCCACCACAGGGGTGAGGAGGTCCGCGGGGTTGGCTCAGTTAGCTTCCGCACGTTCCTTCGCCAGCCGCACCAGCACCGCTCGCGTCTGCTCGTCGGCCGGGAAGAAAGACTCGATCGCCAGTTCCGACAGCGTCACGTCAAGCGGCGTGCCGAAGACGGTGATGGTGCTGATGAAGGACAGCACCTGGTCGCCATGCGCCAGCCGCAGCGGATGGACGATGCCGTTGGGCTCGACCGGCACCGGCCGCGCACCCTTGAGCCCGGACGGATAGGTTCGCAATTCGCGCTCCAGCTCGACCAGGACGGGATCGCCGGCGGCATCGTTCTGGTGTTTCAGCCGCTCCAGCAGATGCGCCCGCCATTCCGCGAGATTGACGATGCGCGGTGCGATGCCGTTCGGGTGCAGGCTGAGGCGCAGCACATTGACCGGCGGCTGGAGCAGCGACGGCTCGGCAACATCGGCCAGAAATGGGCCGATGGCGGCATTGGCGGAAATCAGGTTCCAGTGCCGGTCGACGGCGAGCGCGGGGAACGGTTCATGCCCCTTGAGCACGCTCTCGACCGCGGCAAGCGCCGGCGCCAGCGTCTTGTCTGTGAGTGGCCGCTCGCTGAAGCTCGGCGCAAAGCCGGCAGCCAGCAACAGCTGATTACGCTGCCGCAGCGGAATCTCAAGCTGCTCGGCCAGATGCAGCACCATCTCGCGCGAGGGCGCGGCGCGGCCGCTTTCGACGAAGGAGAGATGACGCTGCGAAATCTCAGCCTCCATTGCGAGATCAAGCTGGCTCATGCGCCGGCGCGTGCGCCATTCGCGGATCAGGCTGCCGGCGGAGGTTTGGACTGTTGTCATCGGGCAGGATTAAGGCGGCGGGAGAGGGATTTCAATTACGTCGGAGGTTATAGCGGAGGCCGAGGCGAAATCTATTCTCCCCCTTTGAGGGGGAGATGGCCGGCAGGCCAGAAGGGGTTCGACGGGATGCGACCTTCTTACGGAAATGGACGTTGGCGCTCCACGCGCAACGACCCCACAGTCGCCTTCGGCGACATCTCCCCCTCCAAGGGCCCTCAAGGGGGAGATCAGCTAGCCCAGCTCCCGCAACTTCGCCTTCACCTCGAGAAAATCCCGCCACGCCAGTTTCTTGTGCGCCGGCGTCCGCAAGAGATAGGCCGGGTGCAGCGTCGGCATGGCCGGAATGGCAGTGCCCGACACCGTCGTGTGCACCTGCCAATTGCCGCGCAGGCGCAGAATGCCCTCGGTCGTGTTGAGCAGGGTTTTGGCCGAAGGGCCGCCGAGATTGACCAGCACCTTCGGATTGACCAGCTCGATCTGCCGCTCGATGAAGGGGCGGCAGATTTCGGTCTCGTGCGGCGTCGGCGTGCGGTTGCCGGGCGGCCGCCAGGGAATGACGTTGGCGATATAGACCGAAGTCCGGTCAAGCCCGATCGCCTCCAGCATGCGGTCGAGCAGCCGGCCGGAGCGGCCGACGAAGGGCAGGCCCTCAATATCCTCGTCGCGGCCGGGCGCCTCGCCGACCAACATCACCAAACCTTCCGGATTGCCGTCGGCAAAGACCAGGTTCTTGGCGGTGAATTTGAGGTTGCAGCCATCGAACGACGCCATGTGCTGGCGCAGTTCGTCGAGCGTCGAGGCACTTGCCGCCATTTGCCGGGCCAGGGCCGCCTGTGCCTCGTCGGGCACCGTCGCCATGGCCGGAACGGAACGCGCCGGCGCGTCCGGCACCCGGCTTGCGTCCAGCCCGGGGCTGGCGGCGGCTTGTTCCGGAAACTTGTTTTCGCGAGGCGGCGCGGCAGGCGCCGTTGTGCGCTCGGGGCGCTCCGGTGCTGCCCCGGCAAACCGGTTCACCGGCGCGTCCTCCAACGCTTCGTCGACACCGGCAGAGGCGTAGAAGGCGAGCAACTCGGCCAGGTCGGATCGGTTGTTGGGGGAGGCGGCAGTCATGCCGGGCACATTCGTCCGCCGAGAGACGATTTGCAAGGTTGGGCGGTTAGTAATCTCCCCCTCAAGGAGGGAGATTACGCGCTCGTCGGCTTTCGCCAATCACGAAGGGCATTTCGTGGCGATTTTCACGGCGTCTGCCGCTTACCCCGTCGGTATCCGCGGATCCTGCACCAGATAGAACGTCCAGCGCGGCGTGTAGTCGGTGATCAGAAACTCGAAGCGTCCCCTCTTCAGCGGGTCGATCTGTCCACTCTTGAACAAGAGCCGGTCATAGGGTTCGAAATCGCGGTCGAAATCGGCGTACGCGCTCGACAGGATGTTGTCGGGCGTCTTGTTGCGCTGGTCGAAGGACAGGCCGTCGCCGAACACGCTCGGCTGGTTGAGTATCTCCTGCAGCTCGAACTGGAATTCGACCCAGGCCTGGCCGCTGTTGTTGAGCACCTCGATACGCATGTACAGGATGCCGTTGGCGAATTCGCCGTTGGTGCTGAACGGCTGGATCGGTTTGGTGGTGCGGATGGTGAGCGTCACCGGCGTCGACGAATTCAGCTCCTCGGAGATGACCAACGGATCTTCCTTGGTGCCGGTGCCCGAGGCGCCGGTGATGTGGAAACCGCCAAGCTCGTCGGAAAAGGAATAGGCGCCGGTCGCCCACACCTTCACCGGCTCGGCCTGAGCGCGAACCGGCGTAAGCATTGAAAGGGCGAGAAGGATCGCTCGGCAGGTCCGGCCGGGCGGAAGGGGGAAGCGCGTCAATGAATAGCCGGACGGCGTGCGCATGGAAATAAGTATGGCCGATAAGAGAGCCGTCGAACAATTAAAATATGGGACGCTGAGCGCGGGCGCGCGCAAAACGGTTGCGGCAGAGTTGTCATCCGCGACTTTTTGTCGAAATCGGCATTGTCACGTCAGCGCCGGTTTCCTGTCGCTGATTGATGCGCTATGCAGCGCAGGAGCCAGCAAAATGCCGGAAACGGTTGGCCAGAGCGGAGGGGTTGATGAGCGAGATCGAACGCGAGAGCATGGAATTCGACGTGGTCATCGTCGGGGCCGGCCCGGCGGGCCTTGCCGCAGCGATCCGTCTCAAGCAGGTCAATCCCGAGCTTTCCGTCGTGGTGTTGGAAAAGGGCGGCGAGGTTGGTGCCCACATTCTGTCAGGCGCCGTCGTCGATCCCATAGGCATCGACCGCCTGTTGCCGGGCTGGCGCGAGGAAGATGGCCACCCCTTCAAGACGCCGGTTACGGCCGACGATTTCCTGGTGCTCGGCCCCGCCGGCTCGTTCCGTCTGCCCAATATCCTGATGCCGCCGCTGATGAACAATCACGGCAACTACATCGTCTCGCTCGGCAATGTCTGCCGCTGGCTGGCAACCAAGGCTGAAGCGCTAGGCGTCGAAATCTATCCGGGCTTTGCTGCCGCCAGCCTCGTCTACAACGATGCCGGCGCGGTCACGGGCGTCGTCACCGGCGACATGGGCGTCGAAAAAGACGGCACACATGGCCCGGGCTTTGCGCCGGGCATGGCGCTGATGGGCAAATACGTGCTGATCGGCGAGGGCGCGCGCGGTTCGCTGTCCAAGCAGCTGATCGCAAAATACAAACTGTCCGACGGCCGTGAGCCCGGCAAGTACGGCATCGGCCTTAAGGAGCTGTGGCAGGTCAAGCCCGAGAACCACCGGCCGGGCCTGGTGCAGCACTCCTTCGGCTGGCCGCTCGACCTGAAGACAGGCGGCGGCTCCTTCCTCTACCACCTGGAGGACAACCAGGTCGCGGTCGGCTTCGTCCTGCATCTCAACTACAAGAACCCCTGGCTGTCGCCCTTCGAGGAATTCCAACGGTTCAAGACGCATCCGGCGATATCGCGCACCTTCGAGGGCGCCAAGCGCATCGGCTATGGCGCGCGCGCCATTACCGAAGGCGGCTGGCAGTCGGTGCCGAAACTCTCCTTCCCCGGCGGCGTGCTGATGGGGTGTGCGGCGGGCTTCGTCAACGTGCCGCGCATCAAGGGTTCGCACAATGCGGTGCTGTCCGGCATGCTGGCGGCCGAGCATGTCGCGCAAGCGATCGGCGCCGGCCGCGCCAATGACGAGCTGTCTTCTTATGAGGACGCCTGGCGCGCGACCGATATCGGCAAGGATTTGAAGAAGGTCCGCAACGTCAAGCCGCTCTGGTCGCGCTTCGGCACCATTATCGGCGTCGGCCTCGGTGGTCTCGACATGTGGCTGAACACGCTGTTCGGCTTCTCGCCCTTCGGCACGCTGAAACATGGCAAGGCCGATTATGCCACGCTTGAGCCCGCGGCCAAGCACAAGAAGATCGCCTATCCCAAAGCGGACGGCGTGCTGACCTTCGACCGCCTGTCCTCGGTGTTCCTGTCCAACACCAATCACGAGGAAAACGAGCCGGTGCATCTCATCGTCGGCGACATGGAGTTGCAGAAGCGTTCCGAGCATGATGTCTTTGCCGGGCCTTCGACCCGCTATTGCCCGGCCGGTGTTTACGAATGGGTCGACAAGGACGGCAACGCCGCCGCCGATCCGTCTGCCAAGGATGTGCGCTTCGTCATCAACGCGCAGAACTGCGTGCACTGCAAGACCTGCGACATCAAGGATCCCAACCAGAACATCAACTGGATGCCGCCACAAGGCGGCGAAGGCCCGGTCTATCAGAGCATGTGAGCCTCACCGACCGGGGCCGTCTCAACCAGCAAAAATGGCGGCGATGGCCGGGTTTACCAATGCATGTAAGGCGCTCGGCGCCAAAGATTGTTGAAACCGTCGTCTGCTTGTGGTCTCATTGCCGCGTCCATGGGGAAAATGGCATGCGCGTGTTGGTCTTGTTTTGCGTCGCCGTCATAAGCGCGGCCTGCGGCGTCGTCGGGACGGCGTCGGCGGGGGTGAAAACCGTCGTCAAGACGCGAACCTATGACATCACCGGCATGACAGGTGCCGGTCTGGTTATCGCCATGAACCGCAGGGGCCCCAAGCACGGTTTCATGACCCACGCCATCGCGCAGACAAGCTACACCGCCGACTGGAGCCTGGACGTGGGTCAGGTCAACGGCGTCTGCCGCCTGCGCCAGGCCAATGGAACGCTCAACATCGCCTACACCTACCCGCGCGTCGCCTCGGCCGTCACGCCGGCGCTGCGCAAACGCTGGAACCGGTTTTTCACAGGCGTTCTCGCTCATGAAGGAACCCATGGCCGTATCGCCGGGCAGATGATGCAGGCTGCCGAGCGGTCGGTTCGCGGCCTGAAATTTGCCAACGATCCGCAATGCAACAAAACGCGCGTCGAAGCCACGCGGCGCTTGCAAGCCACTTCCAAGCTCTATGAGGCAAAACAGATCGCGTTCGACGCGCGCGAGCACAGTGAAGGCGGCCATGTCGAGCGCATCATCGAGGCCTTGGTAGGCTTGTGAAACCGTAAGCCCCGTGGCGTACGATCTAGCCGCCCATGCTGGGCTGGGTCAGCGACACAGTCGCGGTAGAATCCTCGTCGACCGGCTTGGTCTCGTCGCGCATCAATGAAAATTCCACCATCACCGGCAGATGGTCGGAGCCGGTCTCTTCCATCTGCGTCGACGACAGGATGGTCACCCCGCCCTTCGAAAACACCTGGTCGATCGGCAGGCCCACATAGCGCCGCAGGAAATCGGGCAGGGTCCGGTGGATCCAGGTCGGTCCGGCCGACGGCATCACGGTCAGTCCGCCGAGCGAGGCAACGCGCCGTACCGCGGCGCTCCACGGCACGGCATTGCAGTCGCCGGCCATGATCGCCGTCTCGCCGAGCGAGGTGAGCGTCTCGGTCAACTCGCCGATCTGCCAGTATTGTTCCTTCGGCCACGGCCAGCTCAAATGGATCGCCGCGACATCGACCGGAGTGCCGCCGAAATCGACGGTGGCGGCCGCCATCGCGCCGCGCGGTTCGCAATGCGGCTCGGTGCCGGCCGCAAAGGGTCGCCGGGACAAAAGCGCCACGCCCCACACGCCGTCGGGATGGGCGCACAGGATGCGATAGGGATAGGCGTTCTCGATATAGCCGAGTTCGGTCGCCCACATGGCCGATACTTCGTCGAGCGTGATCACGTCCGGGTTGGTCCTGGCGATCAGCGAAAGAACCTTCTTGGGTGTCGGATTGTTGAAACGCAGGTTCATCTGCAGCAGCCGGTAGACCGGTTCGTTGCCGGGCGCGGCGTCATTGGCGGCCTGCACCGGCCACAGGCGCGGCAAGGTGCTCAACGTGCTGGCGAAGGCGGCCACGGCCAGCAGCAGGCCCACGCCCGCCTGCAGGCGAAACGAGGTGGCGAGCAGCGGCAGCGCAATCAGCCCCATCAGCACGGCAAAATGGATGCGGAAATGGGCGAAGGAATCGAAGGCCGGATGCAGTGCGCCAAAGAACCCGGCTACAAGCGCGGCCGAGAGGCCGAGCATTGCCAGGAACGCCATTGAAGCCATCATCTTTCGCACGCGTGCCATCAGACCGGGTTTTGCCCATAGACCGGGTAATACATTGCCGAGGTATCAGGCCTTTATCGGCTGAAATGCGGCCCAATCAAGATGACGAAACGCCTCGCGGCAAACATTTACGGCAAGCCGGTCTACTGAAAGGCCGTCTCCGAAAAGCTTCTCAGCTTGCGCGAATGCAACCGTTCCATCGGCATTTCCGCCAGCTTCTCCATCGCCTTGATGCCGATGGTCAGATGCTGCGCCACTTGCCGCTTGTAGAATTCGGTCGCCATGCCGGGCAGCTTCAACTCGCCATGCAGCGGCTTGTCGGAGACGCAAAGCAGCGTGCCGTAGGGCACGCGGAAGCGGAAGCCATTGGCGGCGATCGTGGCCGATTCCATATCGAGCGCGATGGCGCGCGACTGCGACAGCCGCTGCACCGGTCCGCGCTGGTCGCGCAGTTCCCAGTTGCGGTTGTCGATGGTGGCGACGGTGCCGGTGCGCATGATGCGCTTGAGATCGTAGCCGGAAAGTCCGGTGACTTCGGCGACCGCCTCCTGCAGCGCCACTTGGATCTCGGCCAGCGGCGGTATCGGCACCCACACCGGCAGGTCATCGTCCAGCACATGGTCTTCCCGGACATAGGCATGCGCCAGCACATAGTCGCCCAGCGCCTGAGTGTTGCGCAGGCCGGCGCAATGGCCGAGCATCAGCCATGCATGTGGCCGCAGCACCGCGACATGGTCGGTGATCGTCTTGGCGTTGGACGGGCCGACGCCGATGTTGACCATGGTGATGCCGCCATGGTTCGGCTTCTTCAGATGATAGGCTGGCATCTGAGGCAGGCGCGGCGCCGCCACGCCTTCGCTGGGTGCGTTTTGCCCTGCCTTGGTGATGACATTGCCCGGTTCGACGAATTCGGTATAGCCGTGGCCGCCTTCAGCCATCTGGGCCCGCGCGCGGGCGACGAACTCGTCGATGTAGAACTGGTAGTTGGTGAACAGCACGAAGTTCTGGAAATGCTGCGGGCTGGTCGCCGTGTAGTGCGTCATGCGGTGCAGCGAATAGTCGATGCGCTGCGCCGTGAACGGCGCCAGCGGCCTTGGTTCGCCGAACGCGACCTCGAAGGTGCCGTTGGCGATCTGGTCGTCGGTGCCGTCAAGATCCGGCACGTCGAACAGGTCGCGGATCGGCCGTTTGATGCGGTCGGCGGCGGCGCCATCGACATGGGTTCCTTCAAGGAACGCGAAATGCAGCGGGATCGGCGTGGTCGATTCCGAAACCGTTACCGGCACACCGTGATTGCGCATGATCAGGCGAAGCTGCTCTACGAGATAGCGTTCGAACAGCACCGGCTGGGTGATGGTGGTCGAGAAATGCCCGGGGGTCGGCATGTGGCCGTAAGCCTGGCGCGAGTCGATCTGGGTGAACGAATTGGTGGTGACGCCGATCTCTGGGTAGAAGGCGCGGTAGCGCTTGCTTTCGTCGCCGCCGGCGGCAAGCGTGGCAAAGGAGTCGCGCAGAAACTTGGTGTTGCGGTCGTAGAGCACCTGCAAGGCGGCCACGGCCTTTTTGGCGTCGTCGAAGCTCTGCTTGCCGAAAGGCTCCGGCATGACGACCGATTCGATAGCTTGTGGGTAGATTCGCTTTTCCATGGCTCAATATAGAGACTTGAGGCCGCACTTGGGAGGGGAGGATGGCCGCCAAGTGGTCGATTTATTCGTCCACGCCCAAGGTGTGCTGAGATTCAGGTAAGGCTGAGCCGGAGTCGAAGACGGGCGCGAAGCGACCAAACTGGTTGGCTTCGAGAACCGGAGCGGAGCGTACTCGAAGCATGTGAGCACCAAAGGCCGCCACTTGCAGGCCGGCATCACCTTAATACCGGCACACCTTACCCGCGCTGCAGACTGACCAGCAAGACAAAGCCGACGCCATGCTTCTTCGTCGCCGGCGCGTCGATCATCGTGTCGGCATTGGCCCGCATCATCGGCATGACCAGGACCGGCGCCGACAGCACGACCAGGACGAGCGCCGCCCGCGGGAGGAGCCGAAGGGTCTGGAGGGCGTTGATGGCGATGCGGTTCATGGCTTTTGCTTTTCTGTTTGGATCTATGTCTTTGTCGTCTCAGGGGCGAAAATGGTTCATGCAATCGAATTGGCAGGAACTGGCTGCATCCCAGGAACGGGCCGGGCGGCCGGCTTCGGCCACGAGGATGGCGAAGAGCATCCCGAACAGGCTCATCAACAGGCAGACGATGGTGAAGCGGCGAGCGAGCATTTGCGTAGTGTCTCCTTGAACACGCCATCAAAATGCCCTGATGCGACTGAACCGGCGCTGATGCCGACGTTCATCTGCGGTTCAAAGTGATTGACGAGGTCTTAGAGAGAGCGTCGGTTCGGGTTTGTGCCGCCGCAAACGGCACGGTCGTCGCTATGGCGCGGACCGTCCTGCAAAAGAAAACGGGGCCTGTGAAGGCCCCGTTGGTCAACTCAAAGCAGCAAGATCAGAGCTTGTGCCAGGTCTGGCTCTTGCAGATCAGCCCGCCGAGCACGCAGCCGCTCATTTTGAGCGAGGTGCCCGACAGTGTTGCCTTGCCCGAATAGGTCTTGTCGTTTGCCGGATCGGTGATGTTGCCGGCATATTTGTTGGCCCCGGCCGCCTTGAGCGAACCGATGGTCTTCCCGGCATATTTGCCGGTCTTCAGGGTGATGGAGAATGAACCGCTGCCGCCGATAACTGCTGTGTCGCCGGCTTGTGTCTTCCAATTGCCTTCGATCGGATCGGCCCAAGCCGCACCAGCCATCATCACGGCGGCCGCCAGGGCCAAGCTCACTTTGCGAAACATATCTGTCCTCCCTGGTTTAGATGGGGCAGCCGCCTCTCTGCCCCTTACGCAAACGTAAGCTAATCCAGCTCCTGGCAAAACAAAAGCGTACCGCGACGGAAGGTTTCGCAATTTTCATGCAGGGTCGGGAGAGTGCAGCCCGTGGAAATGAAACGATCGAGGCGTTGGCTTTGGTTCGCGTGGTTAGCAGAGTGTTGATCGGCGCCTTGCAAATTTTCGTCAAATCGGTCGAGAAACGGCGGGATTGCTGACTTTGTATCCTTAACGAATTTCCGCGTTTACCTCTTGTTTTAGCTTTGTTTTCTCCAAATTAAGCACGCCATTTAACGACGGATTCAAGGCTCGGCCTCATTCTCGGAAGCATCGAAAGAGCGGCTCCCCAGGGAACACCGGGGGACAGAAGAGGCCCGCTCTCGGGAGCCAGACAGGGGACTAAAATGGCACGTTTTGAAATGCTTGAAGCCGGCTTCGGCGCCATGGGGGCAACTGCCCAGGCCGACATTCTTTTCGAACTGGGCATGATGTATGCGACCGGCCGCGATTGCGAGACCGATGTCGTTGCCGCCCACAAATGGTTCAACATCGCCGCCATCAAGGGCTCGGTCCGCGCCGCGGAACTGCGCTCGGAACTGTCGGCCGCAATGTCCAAGGTCGAGATCGCCAAGGCGCTGCGCGAAGCCCGCGAATGGATGACGATGCACTGAGATCGCGAGCAGATTATCGCAGGCAGATTATCGAAAACAGGGAAGCCCCGGGATCAAGACCGCAAAGACGGTCGGAACCGGTGAAACGACAAGGCCGCGACAAGACGGCCGACCATGAAAGAACAAGAACGCGGCAGGCCGGCACGGTCCAGTCGTGCACAATGGGGACGGCGGGCAGGTTTTCGTGGCGCGGGGGCGCATGGGGACTGCTACGAGCAAAAAGCCACGACCGGCCGGAACAGGCTGGCGTGGCTTTTTGCGTTGATGAGGCCCAATCGAGCGGCGCCGATGCGCCTAGACAGGCCCAATGAAGGATGAAATTGTCCCGCCTTCGGAAAGAAGCGCGGCCAGAGCGGCTGCGCGAGTGTGGGAGGAGTTCTATCACCATGAAAAAAATGGGTATTTTGAGCGCGGCCGTATTTGGCCTGATGATGAGCGCGCCGGTTGCCTTTGCCGATGACATCACCATTTCGGTGGTCGGCCCGATGACCGGACAGCTCGCCACGATCGGCGACCAGTTCAAGCAGGGCGCAACGGCAGCCGCCGACGCGATCAACGCCGCCGGCGGTGTCAACGGCTCGATGATCAAGCTCGACATCGAGGACGACCAGTGCGATCCCAAGCAGGCGGTTTCGGTGGCCAACCGGATCGTTGCCAACAGCGTCAAGTTTATTGACGGCCATGCCTGTTCAGGTTCGAGCATCCCGGCTTCCGCCGTCTACGCCGAGGCCGGCGCGCTGATGATGAGCCCGGCCTCTTCAAATCCCGAGCTGACCGATGCCGCCGCCAAGGCCGGCTGGCCGACGATCATGCGTCTCTATACGCGTGACGATGCGCAGGGCGCCTTCATTGGCCCGTGGATCGCCAAGAAATATGCCGGCAAGAATGTCGTTATCCTGCATGACAAGAGCGCCTACGGTCAGGGCGTTGCCGATGCCGTGAAGGCGACGATGAATGCCGGTGGCCTCAAGGAGATCGACTATGAAGGCATCAATGCCGGCGAGAAGGATTATTCGGCTCTCGTCACCAAGCTGAAGGACCTCAAGGCCGACGTTGTCTATTTCGGCGGCTATCACCCGGAAGCCGGGCTTATCCTGCGTCAGTCGGCCGAGCAGAGCGTCAAGTTCCAGCTGATCATGCCGGATTCGATCGCCTCGCCAGAATTCTGGCAGGTCGCCGGCCCCGCCGGTGAAGGCACCCTGTTCGTCTTCCCGTCGGACCCGCAGGCCAAGCCGGAAGCCAAGGAGGCCATCGCCAAGATCAAGGCGGGCGGCTTCGTGCCGGAAGGCTTTACGCTGTTCTCCTACGCCGTCGTTCAGGCGTTTGCAGAGGGCGTCAAGCGCGCCGGAACGGACGATCCGGTCAAGGTAGCCGAAGCGCTGAAGAACGGCACGCCGTTCAGCACCGTGGTCGGCGACGTGACCTTCGACGAGAAGGGCGATCTGAAGAACGCCAGCTACGACATCAACCAGTGGCACGACGGCAAATACGCACCGATCGCGCAGTAAGCGGCCGCGTACTCATGGCAATGGCCGGGCTTGTCCCGGCCATTTTTCATTCAAGCCTCCAGCCGGCTATGAAGCCTCTTCAACGAAGCGCACCAGCACCGTTCCGTCGGTGACCTGCTCGCCCTCGGTCGCGATTTCCGCGATCACGCCGTCATGGCTGGCCGCGATCGTGTGCTCCATCTTCATCGCTTCCAGGATCAGTAGCGGCTGGCCCTTGATCACCCTTTCGCCCTTTGCCGCGCGCACCAGCTTGACCACGCCTGGCATCGGCGCGCGCAGGCTGCCGGAAGCGGCGGCCGCCTCGTCGGTGCGCGCCAGCGGATCCGGGACGAGGAAACTGTAGCCGACCGCGCCTTCGAATACGGTGACGTGGCCTGGCCAGCGGGCAAGGCGAGGGGCGGCGCGAAGATCATGCGAATTGACGCTGTCATAGGGCGCGTCCAGCGCCACCTCGAAGCGCCCGTCCGGCCGCACTGAAACACGCGCCAGTATATCGTCCTCGCCATGGCGCAGGCGCGTGCGGCGCGCAATGCTATGGAAATGCGCATAGCCGGCAAGCGACGACCACGGATCGTTCGACGGCGGCAAGGCACCGGCGCCCGCCGCGGCAAGGGCCGCCGCGGCAACGATCTCGCTGCGCGGCGGGGCGACCGCGGTCAGCGCTTCCTGATGCCTGCCGATCAGGCCGGTATCGACGTCGCCGGCCGAAAAATCGGTGTTCGCGGCAAGTGCCGCGAGAAAGGCGGTGTTGACGGTCGAGCCGGCAATCTCGGTCTGCGACAACGCAGTCCCGAGCGCATCGAGTGCCGCCTGCCTGTCCTTGGCGTGGACGACCAGCTTGGCGATCATCGGATCGTAGAAGGGCGAGATCGCATCGCCGGCCCGCACGCCGGTCTCGATGCGCATGCTGGCGCCTTCGGGCGCGTTGTCGGGAAACGCCAGGTGATGCAGCGTGCCGGTCGCCGGCAGAAACCCTTTCGCCGCGTCCTCGGCATAGATGCGCGCCTCGAAGGCGTGGCCGGAAAGCGTGATTTCGCTCTGCGTCTTCGGCAGCTTTTCGCCGGCGGCTACCCGCAACTGCCACTCGACGAGGTCGGTGCCGGTGACCGTTTCGGTGACGGGATGCTCGACCTGCAGGCGGGTGTTCATTTCCATGAACCAGAAGCGGTCGGCCTTCAGCCCCTGCGAGGCATCGACGATGAATTCGATGGTGCCGGCGCCGGAATAGCTGATCGCCTTGGCGGCCTTGACCGCCGCTTCCGTCATCGCCTCGCGCAGCGCCGGCGTCATGCCGGGCGCCGGCGCTTCCTCGATCACCTTCTGGTGGCGGCGCTGCGCCGAGCAGTCGCGCTCGTAGAGATGCACGGCATTGCCAAAATTGTCGCCGAATACCTGGACCTCGATGTGGCGCGGCTTGTCGACATATTTTTCGACCAGCACGCGGTCGTCGCCGAACGCGGCCTTGGCCTCGCGCCGTGCGCCCGACAGCGCCTCGGAGAAATCGTCGGGATGTTCGACCCGGCGCATGCCCTTGCCGCCACCGCCGGCGCGCGCCTTGATCAGAACGGGATAGCCGATCTCACGCGCCTTGGACGCCAGCAGCACGATCTCCTGCGCCTCGCCATGATAGCCCGGCACCACCGGCACGCCGGCCTTTTCCATCAGCCGCTTGGCCGCGTCCTTCAGCCCCATGGCGCGGATCGAGGCGGCCGACGGGCCGATGAAGGTGAGCCCTGCCGCCACCACCTGGTCGACGAAATCGGGGTTTTCCGAGAGGAAGCCATAGCCGGGGTGAATTGCTTGCGCGCCCGTCGCCAGCGCCGCCGCAACAATCCTGTCGCCGCGCAGATAGCTTTCACCGACGGGCGAAGCGCCGATATGCACCGCCTCGTCGGCCATTTCGACATGCAGAGCCTTGGCGTCCGCGTCGGAATAGACGGCAACGGTGCGCACCCCCATCTTCTTGGCCGTGCGTATCACCCGGCAGGCGATCTCGCCGCGATTGGCGATCAGGATCTTGGCGAACATGGAGCCTCCCGGGTTTGTCTCGGGCAGCGCCGGTCTGGCAGGAATGAGCCTATTTCGAAGCCGCGATTTTGCAGCCGCCGCTCGCGGTCTGAACCTTCCACTTTTTCAGGCCAACCTGACAGCTTCGCAACGCCAACTCTTCCGCGGCCTTCTGAGATGGCGCGTTCAGCCGCGCACCGCAGATGATGTAAAGATCGTCGACGCGCGAGTAGAATGTGGTCGCGTAGGCCGAGTGGCCACTCGCCGCGACATAGGCGTTGTACGACTTCGTGCAGGGCTCCTTTGGATTCAGTGACAACGGAGGCCAGAACCGGGTGTCTCCCTTGCTGCCCGCCAGCGATCCAGCCGCCCCGATACCGGGTGCCGTAAATACGAGCAGGCCGGCAAGCATCGATACAGTAATTCGTTTGATGCGTGTCGATTTCATCTTGCGCCGCCCATTTGAAAAATGCCCAAGCCGATGCTTGTCGGCCTACTTCGATGCCGCAACTTCGCAGCCCGCACCTGTAATGACCTTGTAATGGCTGCGGGCGGACTCGCAGGATTTCATCGCCCGTTCTTCGGCAGCCTTCTGTGACGGTGCATTCAAGCCCGAGCCGCAGATGATGTACAACGAACGGATCCGGGCATAGGGCGTGGTCGCATAGGCCGAATGGCCGCCGGCGGCCACATAGGCGTTGTAAGCCATGGTGCACTGGTCTTTCGGGCTTTTCGGCAAATACGGATAGAAATGGATGTCGCCTTTGCTTCCCGCCAGCGATGCCGCGGCGCCAACGCCGGGTACCGCAAATATAAGCAAGACTGCAAGTACCGACGCAGTCGTTTTTCCCGAATATTTCGGCCTCATCTTTACCCCATCCCCGTTGCCCAATGCGGGATGAACAATAGCGTCTATTCTCCAGTGCCGCCAGCCTGCTCACCAAAAATTTCTTTTGCGTAGGTGGATAAACCATCTTATCCATGCAGACTAGCATCCTTCAATGGCAGCAACGGCTTGTCGGTATAGTTGAGCTGTTGGCTCGTCGAAGCAGCAGAAAATAACTGTTTCGGGCGTTGAGTTCTGTCCGACGAAGGTACCTGCGATGCCAACGGCAATCTGCGTCGCCTCATTTTTCGGATAACGGTAGATGCCGGTGGAGATCGCCGGAAATGCCACGGTCCGGCAATCCCTGGCGGCGGCGATTTCGAGCGACCTGATATAGCAGGAGGCGAGCAGCCCGGCTTCGCCTTTTCCGCCGCCTTGCCAGACAGGTCCGACCGTGTGGATGATGTAACGTGCCGGCAGGTGATAGCCCTTGGTAAGCTTTGCTTCGCCGACCTTGCAGCCGTTCAGCATCCGGCATTCGAATTCGAGCTCCGGGCCTGCGGCGCGGTGAATGGCGCCGTCGACGCCGCCGCCGCCCAGCAGCGAGGAATTGGCGGCGTTGACGATGGCATCGACCGCAAGCCTGGTGATGTCGCCGGTGTGGACATGTATCCGTTCGCCGAACTTGCTCATCTCACATCCTGAACACGCCGAACTTCGTTTCCTCGATTCCGGCGTTGAGCGCGGCCGACAGGCTGAGCGCCAGCACCTCGCGCGTTTTCGCCGGGTCGATGATGCCGTCGTCCCACAGCCGCGCCGAGGAGTAGAGCGGGTGGCCCTCATGCTCGTATTTCATCAGGATCGGCTTCTTGAATTTCGCTTCCTCGTCCGCGCTCCACTCACCGCCCTTGCGCTCGATGCCCTCGCGCTTGACCACCGCCAGCACGGTCGCCGCCTGTTCGCCGCCCATCACCGAAATGCGCGCATTCGGCCACATCCACAGGAACCGCGGCGAGTAGGCGCGTCCGCACATGCCGTAATTGCCGGCGCCGAACGAGCCGCCGATGATCATGGTCACCTTCGGCACGCGAGCGGTGGCGACCGCCATCACCAGCTTGGCGCCGTCCTTGGCGATGCCGCCGGCCTCGTATTTCCGCCCGACCATGAAGCCGGTGATGTTCTGCAGGAAGATCAGCGGGATCTTGCGCTGGCAGCACAGTTCGATGAAATGCGCGCCCTTGACAGCACTTTCGGAAAACAGCACGCCATTATTGGCGATGATGCCGACCGGCATGCCCTGAAGATGGGCAAAGCCGGTGACCAGCGTGGTGCCGTAATTCTGCTTGAACTCGTCGAACTCGGAGCCGTCGACGACGCGCGCGATCACCTCGCGCACATCATAGGGCTGGCGCAAATCCGTCGGCACGATGCCATAGAGTTCACGCGGATCGTGAAGCGGCGGCGCGGGTTCCTGTAAGCTCAGGCTTACGGTCTTGCGCCGGTTGAGGTTCTTGACGATGCGCCGGCAAATCGCGAGCGCATGTTCGTCGTCCAGCGCATAGTGGTCGGCGACACCGGACAGCCTGGTGTGCACGTCGGCGCCGCCAAGCTCCTCGGCGCTGACATCTTCGCCCGTAGCCGCCTTCACCAGAGGCGGGCCGCCGAGAAAAATGGTCGCCTGGTTGCGCACCATGATCGTCTCGTCCGACATTGCCGGCACATAGGCGCCGCCCGCAGTACATGAGCCCATGACGCAGGCGATCTGCGGAATGCCGGCCGCCGACATGTTGGCCTGGTTGTAGAAGATGCGGCCGAAATGCTCGCGGTCGGGAAACACCTCGTCCTGGTTGGGCAGGTTGGCGCCGCCGCTGTCGACCAGATAGACGCAAGGCAGATTGTTTTGCAGCGCGATCTCCTGCGCGCGCAAATGCTTCTTCACCGTGAGCGGATAATAGGTGCCGCCCTTCACCGTGGCGTCGTTGACCACGACCATCACCTCGGTCCCTTCGACACGGCCGACGCCGGCGATGATGCCGGCCGAGGAAATCTCCTCGCCATACATGGACCATGCCGCGAACTGGCCGATCTCGAGGAAAGGCGAGCCGGTGTCGAGCAATTGCGCCAGCCGCTCGCGCGGCAACAGCTTGCCGCGCGAAACATGACGCTCGCGCGCCTCCTCCGAGCCACCGCGCTCGACGGTTGCCGCCTTGTCCGCAATGTCGGCAACCAGCGCCCGCATGCGCTCGGCATTGGCGAGGTAGGTTTCGGAGGAGGGCGAGATCTGGGTTTGGAGTACGGCCACATCGGTTCCTATTGCTCTGCCACGACTTGCAGCTTGCCGTCACGGCGCTCGAAAATGTACTCGGAGAGAAGATCAGGTTCGGTCTTGAAAACCTTGTCGATAAATGAGCGAGCAAACTGAACCGCATTGGGAAGCCGCTTGTCTACAACGACGATGGCATCGCGTTTTGGAATGGCTATGAAAACGCCGTTGGGGAATTGCGGTCCAAGCGTGGCCCAGAATTTTTCGGTCAGGAGGAGAGCGGGTGAGATGGCCTCATCCCCTTCGACGGTGAAGATCGATATCCCGTCGAGGATACGCTCCTGCTTGACCTTCGTAATCTGCTTGTTGATGTTTTCCAGAGCAAGCTGGCGAAGCTGTGCGAGTGAGCGGTCTCCAACATCGTCAAGCCGGACGCTGGCGAGCGAGTCCTCATTGTCGATTTGGTAAAGGATCACGACGTCACCCGCCAAGGTTTCAAACGCCGGTCCTTTGTCGGGCTCTGTGCCATCGCCTTTGAAAGCGTCGAGATGTTCGCGCGGTCGAATGTTGGCAATCAGTAGATCGGCCTGGAAGCCGCTTTCGCTATCGCTGAGCACGAGCGTGGTTAGAAAACGTTCGATTTCGGTTTCCGCCTCTCCCGCCGGCAGGTCGCGAATGCGGCCTAGCAGGTTCGTAACGTCCACCTGAAGATGAATATCCTTGCCGGTAGAACCGACCCTGGTTACGTCAAGACGCGCCGGATCGGCGGGGTTGGGAATTGCTTGCTTGACTCGGCTGTCAGCCTTCAGGCGGGAAATGACTTCAACCCGCAGTGCTGCAACGTCTCGAAATTGCGGCATATCTGAAGAGGCGGCATTCGCGAATCCCGACAATGGGATCAATGCGACGATAGTCCGTGCTAATACTCCAAGGTATTTTGGCAAACCAGGCATTGAAATCGCTCACACCCCTTCCGCCATGATCTCGCGCCCGATCAGCCAGCGTCGAATCTCGCTGGTGCCGGCGCCGATTTCGTAGAGCTTGGCGTCGCGCAACAGCCGGCCGGTCGGATACTCGTTGGTATAGCCGTTGCCGCCAAGCAGCTGGATGGCGTCGAGCGCCATCAGCGTCGCCTTTTCGGCGGCAAACAGCACGCAGCCGGCAGCATCCTTGCGTGTCGTCTGGCCGCGATCGCAGGCAGCCGCGACAGCATAAACGTAAGCGCGCGCGGCGTTCATCGTCGAATACATGTCTGCAAGTTTGCCCTGCACGAGCTGGAACTCGCCGATCGGCTGGCCGAACTGCTTGCGCTCATGCACATAGGGGATCGCCACGTCGAGACAGGCCGCCATGAGCCCGAGCGGTCCGCCGGCGAGCACGGTGCGCTCGTAGTCGAGGCCCGACATCAGGACCTCGACGCCGCGGCCCTCCTCATGCAGCACATTGTCATAGGGCACCTCGACATTGTCGAACACCAGTTCGCCGGTGTTGGAGCCGCGCATGCCGAGCTTGTCGAGCTTTGGCGATGCCGAGAAGCCGGCCATCGTCTTTTCGACGATGAAGGCGGTGATGCCGCGCGATTTCCGCTCGGGATCGGTCTTGGCGTAGACCACCAGCGTTTCGGCATCGGGGCCGTTGGTGATCCACATTTTCGAGCCGTTGAGCACATAGCGGTCGTTGCGCTTTTCGGCGCGCAGCTTGAGCGAGACGACGTCGGAGCCGGCGCCCGATTCCGACATGGCCAGCGCACCTGCCCTTTCGCCCGAGCACAATGCCGGCAGGAATTTCTCCTTCTGAGCCGGCGTCGCCCAGCGGTTGATCTGGTTGACGCAGAGGTTCGAATGGGCGCCGTAGGAGAGACCAACCGAGCCCGAGGCGCGCGAAATCTCTTCCACCGCAATGACGTGGGCAAGATAGCCCATGCCGCTGCCGCCGAAATCGGGATCGGCGGTGATGCCGAGAAGGCCGAGCGCGCCGAGTTCTTTCCACAGATGCGCGGGGAATTGATTGCTGCGGTCGATCTCGGCGGCGATCGGCGCTATTTTCTCCTGGGCAAAGCGGCGCACCAGATCGCGCAGCGCCTCGATGTCTTCGTCATGCCCGAAGCTGAGTGTGTTCGTGTACATGCCGTTCCTCCCCGATTTCGATCTTCGCGCCAACCAGGCGCATTGTCATTGAAAGGTATGTCGCCGTGACTTCAGCCATCGACAGCCGCTCGCCCGGCCGGAACCAGACGATGACGCCGGTCATCATCTGGATCAGGGCCATGGCAGTGAGCCCGGTGTCATCGACACTGAAGGCGCCGGCCTCCGCGCCGTCGCGCAGGATGGCGCGCAACTCCTTCTCATAGGCGGTGCGCATGCGAAGGATCTGCGTCAGCCGGTCATGCGACAGGCTGCGCAATTCCATGTTCGAGACATGGGTGGAGTGGCGGCGCTCGATGTGGAAAGCGATGTGGTTTTCGACATAGGCGGCAAGCCGCATTGCCGGATCGGCTGCGTCGGGGCGTGCGGCGTCCCACGCTTCGATCAGCCCTTCCATATGTTCGCGCATCAGCGTGAACAGCAGGTCTTCCTTCGTCGGAAAATAGCGGTAGAGCGCGGCCGCCTGGACGCCGACCTCGGCGGCAAGCTGCCGCATCGACATTGCCTCGTAGCCGAAGCGGGCGATCAGGCTGACCGCAGCCTCCCGGACGGCCGCTTCAGTTTTTTCGCCGTCGGATCCCGTTGTGCGTGCCATGAACGTCTCCCGAACCAGTAATAAAACGAACGTTCAATTAATTCAAGCGGCAATAAAGTGGTTCCGTCTAGACGATGATCCGAAAGTCGATGGGCGCGTCGAGGAGTTCGAATTCCTCGGTCTCGACCTTCGAAACCGAAGCTCCCCTTGGCCCTTGCCGGAGCCGTTCGATCATTGTGGAAACCGCAGCATCGGCACCGGCAATCCAGGCCGTCACGGTGCCGTCTCGTTCATTGCGTACCCAACCTACGAGGCCAAGCCCTGTCGCTTCGCCTCGCGCCCACGTCCGGTAGCCGACGCCTTGCACCTTGCCATGCACACGCGCCTGCACTGCCCTTTGCCGGTCATCCATCGTTGCCTCCCATGCACAGAAACTGGCGCGGAATCGGACGAAAGCAACAGGCTTGAGTGTCGGATTGCTGCTGGATCGACGGAGTCGGGGTCGCGGCTGATTCTGTTTTGGCCTTGGCGGCCTCGGCAGGCTCTGTTGCGATGGCAATCGGCCGGGCTAATTTCCCCGCGCAGCGGCGAGCGCGCCGAGCAGTTCCTCGGCAAAGATGTCGAGCTCATGATCGAGGCCGACGCTGACCCTTATGCAACGGTCGAGCCCTGGCGCCATCGGTTTGCGAATGAACACGTCGCGCGACAAAAGATTTTGCAGCACTTTCAGCGCGAAGGCGCCGTCCTTGCCGCAATCGATGGTGACGAAATTGGTCGCCGATGGCAGCGGCTTCAGCCCGTTCGTCTCGGCAATCCCGGCTATACGTGTGCGGCCGGCAGCAACTCGCGCCACCACGCTGTGCAGCCAGTCCTGGTCGGCCAGCGCCTCGACGCCGGCGATCTGCGCCATGCGGCTGACGCCGTAATGGTTGCGGATCTTCTCGAAATCGCGGATCACCTCAGCCTCGGCCACCGCATAGCCGCAGCGAATGCCGGCCAGCCCGTATGCCTTGGAGAAGGTGCGCATGCGGATGACGTTGGGCCGCGCGACATCGATCGGCGGCAGCGCCGAGGCCGGCCCCAATTCGCCATAGGCCTCGTCGAGCACCAGCATGGTGGTTTCCGGCAACGCTTCGACGAAGCGGGTGATATCTCCTGCTTCCCACCAGCTGCCCATCGGATTGTCCGGATTGGAGAGATAGACCAGCGGCGCCTTCTCCTTGATGACTGCCTTGAGCAGGCCGTCCAGGCTTTCCTTGTCGTTCTCGTAAGGCACCGTGACCAGCCGGCCGCCGACGCCGGCAATGTGGAAGTTGAAGGTCGGATAGGCGCCGAGCGAGGTGACCACTGCGTCGCCCGGCGCGACATACATGCGCGCCACCAGGCTGAGCAGCCCGTCTATGCCTTCGCCGACCACGACGTTTTCGGCGCCGACCCCGAGATGGCGGGCGGTGGCCTGCTTCAGATCGTAATTGTCGGGATCGCAATACATCCACTGGTCACGCGCGACGCTCTCCATGCGGGCGATAACGCGCGGTGAAGGCCCGAAACTGCTCTCATTGGCGCCGATGCGGGCGCGAAACGCGCGGCCGCGCTCGCGCTCCTGCGCCTCCGGGCCGACAAACGGCACCGTCGAGGGGAGTGCGCCGACAAGCGGCGTGAGGGCAGGGCGCTGGCGCATGGCAAAGGCTCACGACGAGAAGAGGGGCCTTCTTGCTAGCGTGCCCGATAGGACGGCGCAAGTTCTGGCGCGGCTGGAAATAGCGGCCATGACGCCCGGGATGAAATCGGCGCGGGTGGCCACGCTCTACGACCTGACTGCCGGTAGGCGGCAACCTTTTGAAGGCCAGCACTGCAGCCAATGACTATGGCGACGGATGCTTCAAAAAGAAAAACCCGGCGGTTGCCCGCCGGGTTCGATTTTGAGCCAGTCAGAGCCTGTTAGAACGAGCGCTGGAAGCGCAGCAGGCCGCCAATGCTGCTCTTCTTGTCGGCGTTGGTGAAGTTGGAGAAGTTGGCGTCGTCGAACTTGCCTGCGTTGAGGTAGTCGACTTCGGCCGTGACCGTGAAGCCGGGAACAACGTCGTAGGCGATGTTGGCGGCGACGCCGAGATTCTTCCATTCGTCATACGAGACCTGGGCGTTGAACGAGGTCTTCTCGTTGATGGTGTAGGTGCCGCCACCCCAGAATGCCCAGTTGCCGCCCCACTGCTTGTAGAAGCCGCGGCCGCCGGCGTCGATCGCATAGCTCGAGTCCGTCAAATTGTCGTCGGTGCCGTAGCCGCCCATGATGAACAGCGACAGGTTCTGCATCGGGGTGATGTCCAACCGAACCTTGCCGGCGACTTCTTCATAGTTGCTGTCATAAGCGACGACGCCGGTGATGGCGCCCCAGCCCTGCGTGTACTTCACGCCGCCGACGACATGCGGAACGTAGCTGTCGATGGTGTCGAAGCCCGAGCCTTCTTCGAGAGAGACGACGGCCGAGAAGCCGTTGCCCGCATCGAAGTAGTACTGGACGACGTTGGTGTCGAAGTCGCCGTAGGGAACGAGCGTATCCTGAAGGACGTTGCCGGCGTAGCCGATGAACGTGTCGAAGGCCGATTCGTCTTTACCGACGCGCAGACCACCGAGCTGGATCCAGGCGAAGTTCAGCGAAACGTTCTTGTTGCCGGCAGGGTTGGAGTTGAACTCGTCTGCTTCGGTCGTCGGATCGTCTGCCGAGGGGTAGCCGTTGCGGTTGCCGAAGTTGAAGCGGGTCTCGGTGTAGGTCTTCAAGGTGCCGAGTTCGGTTTCCTGGCCGGTCCAGGTCTTCAGCGTGAAACGGGCGTTCTTGTAGAAGGTATCCTGCTCGTCGCCATCCTTATGGTCGAAGGACCTCGCACCGTCGAACGAGCCGACGTCGCCGGCACCGATGTCGTAACGGACATAGCCGCCAATGCGCAGGCAGGTTTCGGTGCCGGGAATGTAGAAGTAGCCGGCGCCGTAGACGTCGCAGATCTTGACGTATTCAGCCGGTTCCGGCTCGGCGACGACGACGGCGTCGGCGGCGCGCGCACCGGAAACTGCGATCAAGGCCGCAGCGGAGCCGAGGAGAAGGCTCTTAATGTTCATTTTCTGACCTCCAGTCAGAATCGAACAAGATAGTGAAGCCGGCGACAGGCGTTTTCGCTGTAATCAGTTGTTATTGTTGAGGTTTATTGAAAAATGGACTTTGCTGCGGGTGATGCGGCCATCACCACAGGCGCTTGTTTGCGAAAGCATGCCCTGAACCGGATTTGAGATAGCGCTCGAATGAAGCTGCCTTGGCCTGGTTCGAAAAGGCCATATAGGTGACGATCCGCCACGGCAGAAACTTGGATGTATGGCTGGATTTCCCCGCATTGTGCTCGACAAGCCGTCGTTTCAGGTCCGTCGTTATGCTGATATAGCGTTCGCCTTCGGCAGCCGCACTCTCCAGGAGATACACATACCACATGAGCTGCTCTCCTTTGCCGGGGCTTCGGAGGGCATCCTCTCCGCCATCCTGCTTCGCGCTGAGGGTTGGGTTTGTCCTGCGAAGCTCGAAGAGCGAAGCAGGACTGCCAATCGAATTTTGCAAGGGATGCTTTGGGCTTACGCTGTGCGGCACGTAGCACGCCACACGGTCCGGCCCTCCTACGCCAAGGCTTCGGAGGGCATCCTCTCCGCCATCCTGCTTCGCGCTGAGGGTTGGGTTTGTCCTGCGAAGCTCGAAGAGCGAAGCAGGATGGCGGAGAGGATGGGATTCGAACCCACGAGAAGCTTTTGACCTCTACTCCCTTAGCAGGGGAGCGCCTTCGACCACTCGGCCACCTCTCCGTTGCGCCGCTGGATAAAGAAAAGCGCGGGCACAATCAACAAGCCGGCGCCATTATCTCTGAAAATTCCGGATTTGGCCGCAGCGCCGCCTTTTGCATGCGGCGAATCTGCGGCCGCTCCCTGGCCGGCGAGTCGGCAGCAGCGCCGCAATTCCGGCCGGCGATCGCCGGATTCGGCCGCAATGCGGCGCGCTGGACAAGGCTTCCGGGCCCTTCGATAGTTAATGAGAGCTTTCTGACTGAGGCCAAATCGTGTCATTTGTGCAACAACGCCGGGGGATAGCACCCGCACAGCCCTTTTGCCGGTACGATCATGGTTGAACGCCGCCGCCTCATGGGTAATGTCAATTTCGAAGGAGCGGCGCGGTGCGCATCTTTTTCGGTAGTGGGGATGGGGCAGGGAACGCTGTCCTTCAGCAAAGAATACCCAGACCCGTTTTTTAACTTTTGACTGGAGGTCAGAAAATGAACATTAAGAGCCTTCTTCTCGGCTCCGCTGCGGCCCTGATCGCAGTTTCCGGTGCGCGCGCCGCCGACGCCGTCGTCGTCGCCGAGCCGGAACCGGCTGAATACGTCAAGATTTGCGACGTTTACGGCTCGGGCTACTTCTACATCCCCGGCACCGAAACCTGCCTGCGCATCGGCGGCTATATCCGCTACGATATCGGCGCCGGCGACGTCGGCTCGTTCGACGGTGCGACGTCTGCCGACGTTGAGGACGGTGGCAGCAACGACACCTGGTTCAAGCACGCCCGTTTCTCGCTGAAGACCTGGACCGGCCAGGAAACCGAGCTCGGCACCTTGAAGACCTACACCGAGACCCGCTTCAACTTCCAGAACAACAACCGTGATTCGGGCTTCGATCCGGACGGAGCCGGCCCCCTCTTTGGCTCGCCCAATGCTGCTGGCAACGGCGACACTGTCTCGCTGAACTTCGCCTGGATCCAGCTCGGTGGCCTGCGCGTCGGTAAGGACGAATCGGCCTTCAACACGTTCATCGGCTACGCCGGCAACGTCATTCAGGATACGCTGGTTCCCTACGGCGATTTCGACACCAACGTCATCCAGTACTATTTCGATGCGGGCAACGGCTTCTCGGCCGTGATCTCGCTCGAAGAAGGCGCGGGCGGCGGTACTCCCGGTTCCTACGGCGTGGGCACGATCGACAGCTACGTTCCGCATGTCGTCGGCGGCTTGAAGTACACGCAGGGCTGGGGCGCCATCACCGGCGTCATCGCTTACGACAGCAACTATGAAGAAGTCTCCGGCAAGGTTCGTTTGGACATCACCCCGATGCAGAACCTGTCGCTCTTCATCATGGGCGGCTACGGCACCGACGACAACCTGACGGATACGGGCTACGCGTTCCCGGCCGGCGGCCGCGGCTTCTACAAGCCGTGGGATGGCAACTGGGCAGTCTGGGGTGGTGGCACCTACACCATCAACGAGAAGACCTCGTTCAACGCTCAGGTTTCGTATGACGAAGGTGAAAACCTCGGCATCGCAGCCAACATCGCCTACGACGTCGTTCCCGGGTTCACGATCACTGCCGAAGTTGACTACGTCAATGCAGGCAAGATCGATGAGGTCGATACCCTTGGCACGAACCACAACTGGACCGGTATTACTGATGGCGACGACGCCATCGGCGGCATGCTCCGCTTCCAGCGCTCGTTCTAAGGTCTGGCTTTAGGCAAGTGAATACCAGCCCGGGCGCATCTACGCCCGGGCTGTTTTTGTTTCGTGACTGGAACAAGGCAAGCAGAAGGAACAGGGGGAATCGGCAGCTGAACAGTCCGTAGGGTGAGTTCGTGGGATCCGCTGATGGGCGGATGAATTCACAACTGCGTGATTAAATCTCTTGAAAGGACGCTTCCAAGCGGGTAGGTCTGACTCTATCCACTCGGGGGTGTGGCAATTTATGACCATCGACGCGATACAAGAGGGCGACCCCTCCGAACATTTCTCAATGTTCTCTTCTCAAAATGCGAAGATAAAATACAGCTACAACAAGATCAGAGAAGTAAAGTCGCACCGGGTCGGAGAGCTTTTTTCAGCATACCGAGACATACTCTGGGATGATGGGCGACATAAGTACAATGTCAGCTCCTTCATCGGCGAAATAGACGAGATTCTCCTCGGAGAACGGTTCAGCGCCTTCGACCAGAGCACCCTTGACAACCTTATCGGCACCTTGCGCCAGCGCGGCAACAGCAACGCAACCATCAATCGAAAGATGGCTGCCCTCAGCAAACTGCTGCGCAAGGCTTACAAGATGGGGGATATCCACAGCCTGCCCGAGTTCCGCCGCCAGAAGGAGCGGGCGGGACGGATACGTTTCCTCGAAAGGGACGAAGAAGCAAGGCTGTTCGCCGCCATCAGGACCCGCAGCGAGGATGCCTACCGTCTTTCATGCTTTCTCGTGGACACCGGATGCCGTCTCGGCGAGGCGCTCGGACTGATCTGGAACGACATCCAGGAACACCGCGTCTCGTTCTGGATCACCAAATCCGGCCGCAGCCGCACCATCCCGATGACCGAGCGGGTCAAGGAGGTCATCAAACTGCCCCCGTCAGAGGGCCGCCGGCCCAAGGGCCCGTTCACCAAACTCAGCCAGGCACAGTTTCGCGCCATCTGGAACGATGCCAAGGCTGAAGTCGGTCTCGGCGCCGACGACCAGGTGGTGCCGCACATCTTGCGTCACACCTGCGCCTCACGTCTGGTCCAGGGCGGCATCGACATCCGCCGCGTGCAGATGTGGCTTGGCCACCAGACGCTTTCGATGACCATGCGCTACGCACATCTGGCCACCAACGATCTCGACGGCTGCGTCGTCGTGCTGGAGACACCACGCGGCGAAGGGCTGTCCGGCGATGGAAAAAGCTCGGCCTTCGCATCGCCGCTGACCACGGCCTCAGTGCCAGCGCCTGCTCAAAAAAGCAAAACGGCAGCGGCGAAGGCACCCAAGGCGCCCCGGAAAAGCTCGAAAGCCAAATAGTTACCCAAGGCTTTCATATACTGCCACGACAACCCCAGGATCAGATTTGATCTTGGGGTTTACTTATCCTATCCAAACATTCCGCTTCATCCAGGAAAGCCGCGATAGCGCCCGGCAAATTGCCTGTCTCCAGGAAGGGGGCATGACCCTGGCCCTCGACGGTGGTCGCTTCCATGCCGGGATGACGCTTTTGCATCTCGTCGAGTGTGTCGGCCGACAAGAGTTTCGAGTTGGCGCCGCGAATGGCAAGCAAAGGTATCGCCGCCAGCGCCTCGAACAGCGGCCACAGATCCGGCAACGGCTTGCTGAGGTCGAGGCCCGCCACCGTCTCGACCAGCTGCGTGTCGAAATCCGGCAGCAGGAGGCCTTCGTCCGTCTCGCGGTAGAGGGCCGACACCATCCGCTCCCAATCCCCCTCGGTCAGAGCGGGAAAATCCGCGCCGTGCGCGACGCGTTGCGCATCGATCGCCTCAGCGCGGCTCTTCGGTTTCGGTGCCGGGTCGAGATAGGTTTGGATATGGGCGAGCCCCGCGGCCTCGATCACCGGTCCGATGTCGTTCAGCACAATGGCTTTCAGCGCGGCTGGCCGCAGCGGGCCGAGCACGTGGATGATCAGCCCGCCGCGCGATGTGCCGATAAAGGCCGCTTCCTCGACGTTCAGAGCGGCCAGTCCGGCGAGGACATCGCCGGCCTCGATGCCGACATTGTAGTGGCCGATGTCAGGGTCGTAAGCGGACTGGCCGCGGCCACGGTAGTCGAAGGCGATGACCTTGCGCGGATTGTCGGCCCGCTGTGACAAATAAAGCGCCAACTCATGAAAGTCGCGCGCGTTGCGGGTCAGTCCAGGCAGGCAGACCACCGGCCAGGTTCCCGAGTTTGTCTCACCGTAGATGCGAGCGTGAAGTCTGAGGCCGTCCGGCGCTGTGTAGAAGAAATCGGAAAAGCCGTCGGTGCTCGACATATTAAAAGGACTCCCTGGCCGGATTGTCTCCGTCTGCTACAGGCGAGGGTGGGAGCGGTCAAATCGAGGGTTGTCGGCAAGCTGACACTCTTGGAAATGTCGCCCTCCTCTGTCCTGCCGGACATCTCCCCCACGAGGGGGGAGATTGGCGGTTCAGGCGCTACGCCCTTCCTTCGACGTTGGAGATTGGCGAAATCGGCAACGACAGCTGATCTCCCCACTCGTGGGGGAGATGGCCGGCAGGCCAGAGGGGGGCGCGAAGGATCGCCAACGTCTGCCCATGGCGACAGCTCTGCCGCCTCAACCCCGCCCGTTCACCAAATCCCCAACGATGTCGTACTTCCCCGAAATACGCATCTTGTAGACCTCGTAATTCTCCATCACGCGCTGCACGTAACTTCTTGTTTCGGTGTAGGGAATCCGCTCGATCCAGTCGACGACGGCGTCGATGCCCTTGCCGCGCGGGTCGCCGTACTTGGCTACCCATTGGCTGGCGCGGTTGGGGCCGGCATTGTAGCCGGCGAAGGTCAGCACATAGGAGCCGCCGAAGCGGTCGAGCTGCTCGCCGAGGAAGGCAGCCCCCAACGTCGCATTGTAGCCGGCATCGCTGGTCAGCCGATCCTGGGAAAAGCTCAGTCCTGCCTTCTTCGCCAATTGCTTGGCGGTGCCCGGCATCAGCTGCAGCAGGCCGCGCGCGCCGGCGCTGGAGACGGCGCCGACATTGAATTCGCTTTCCTGGCGGGCGATCGCATAGGCCAGCGCCTTGCCCGAGCCGGATATGTCGGCGGTGTCGGGAATGACGCCCAGCGGATGCGACAGCGCGCCGACATCGATGCCGCGCGCGCCGGCGATCTTGCCGATCTTCAGCGCCATGAAATGATTGCCCTGCTTTTCCGCCAGCACCGCAAGCAGCGCCAGCTCGCCGGGGCTGGTCAACTGCCCGGCGAGGTCGCGGTAAAGCGTCTCGGCATAGCGGTCGTAGCCCGCCTCCTGCAGCCGCTTGATGGCGCTGACGGCTTCGCGGCCGTCAAAGCTTTGGCGGTCGTCAGTGCTTGGCTCGGGATAGACGATGTTCAGCGTGCGCAAGCCAACCCGTTCCGCCGCCAGCTGCCCGTAGAAAGTGGTGCCATAGGCTGCCGCCTTGGTGAAATAATCCTTCGCATTGCCGGGACCGCCGGCTTCCGCCGCGCGGCCAAGCCAGTAATAGGCGCGTGACAGCGACATCGGTCCCTGCGCGAGATCGGCGATGCGGGCAAAATGGGTCGAGGCCGTCGCAGGATCGTTGAGGCCTCGCAGCGCATACCAGCCGGCGTGGAATTCAGCCTCGGCGGCGCTGGCGGGACTTTCGGCGGCGTGCGCGGCAACGATCTTGTAGGCGGTCTTCCAGTCGCCCTGGTCGACCAGTGCGCGCGACAGCACGCGGCGCTCGACCCACCAGGTATCGGGATCGACCAGCGCGTCGCGGTTCGTTGGCGCTTTCATCATCACCGCGGCGGCGTCTGCAAACTTCCGCTGCTTGCGCAGATATTCGGCTTGCGCGAAGAAATAGCCGGCCGATTGCTGCGCGGCAGGCACTGCTTTCAACAGCTTGGTCGCGTTCTTGTCGCCACGCGAGGCGGCGGCCCAGGCATCGGCCAGCGGTTGCGCGCCGGCAAGGGTTGCGACCCGCAGCGCCGAATTCTCCCGGTCGGCATAAAACATCCGCTCCATGCGGAAACGATGGTCGGCAGCCGGAATGATGGCGCCAAACTCCTTGATGACGGCCACCTCGTCCCTGGCTTCCAGCTTCTCGGTGCGCCAGAACGGCGACAGCACGGAAAGCGCCGCCTTGGTGTTGCCAAGAGCTCTATAGGAGCGGGCAAGGATGACCACGCCTTGAAAGGTCAGCGGCTGGCTGCCGTCAAAGGCTTTCACCACGGTCTGCGGCGAGGGGTTTTCGCGGTAGAGCGCGCGCTCGCTGTTCTTGCGCAAGGCCATGGTGCCCGGCCAGTTCGGCAGCATCTTTGCGGTATCGGCAATCTCGCTGCTCGGCACACGGTCGCCGCCATAGAGCGCGATTGCCCAGGCCAGGATATGGCGGTCCAGCGAACTGGCCGGCAATGTTTCGCGCACCGCTCGTGCCGCGGCGATATCGCCGGTCGCCAACGCGTCGAGACTGCCTTTCAACACGGCGATATTGGCGGAGGGCGCATCGGTCTGCGCTCCATCTTGCATGTCAGGCATCGGGATCGATGAGGTCGTCTGCTCGTCGACGCTCTCGTTTGCCGCCGTTCCCACTATCAGCAGGGCAACGGCGCCAAGCAATATGAAGCGGAGTGGCCGACTGGCCGGCATGATCCTGATCTTTCCCTGTTGCGGCACTTTAGATGGCAAGCCCAGGTGCCCGAGAGCCTAGACTTAGGTCGTGAAGAGCCCGTAAACAAAGGGTTATCGAGGCCCTTCGAATTGCGCTTGCTGGCACCATCGGCATGCTTGCCGCGCAACAGTGTCGAGACTATGGTGCGCGGCTTCGCTTTCGGCTAGAAGGCGCCCGATGCAGTCGCCCAAAAGTGGGAACCGGTTTTGGGACGACGACATGCATAAACAAACAAGTTCCAAGGAGTTGGACGACATGCTGAGAGGCTCGCTTACTGCGCTCGTGACACCGTTCGAAAAGAGCGGGCGTTTCGACGAGAAAGCCTTTCGCGCCTTCGTCGAATGGCAACTTGGCGAGGGCACGACGGGCCTCGTCCCGGTCGGCACCACCGGCGAGTCGCCGACGCTGTCGCATGACGAGCATCGCCATGTCGTCAAGGTCTGCATCGAGGTGGCCAAGGGCCGCGCTCCGGTCGTCGCCGGCGCCGGCTCAAACAACACCGCTGAAGCGGTCGGTCTGGTGCAATATGCCGAGCAGGCGGGCGCCGACGCCGCTCTGGTGGTCACGCCTTATTACAACAAGCCAACACAGCGCGGCTTGTACGAGCATTTCGCCGCCGTCGCCAGGGCGACCAAGCTGCCGATCATCATCTACAACATCCCGCCGCGCTCGGTGATCGACATGATGCCGGAGACGATGGGCAGGCTGGCGCACGACTTCAAGAACATCGTCGGCGTCAAGGATGCCACCGGCAAGGTCGAGCGCGTGTCCGAACAGCGCGCCACCTGCGGCAAGGATTTCATCCAGCTTTCAGGGGAGGATGCCTCGGCGCTCGGCTTCAACGCCCATGGCGGCGTCGGCTGCATCTCGGTGACGTCGAATGTCGCGCCGCGGCTGTGCGCCGAATTCCAGGAAGCCACATTGTCCGGTGACAGCGCCAAGGCGCTGGAATTGCAGGACCGTCTGCTGCCGCTGCACAAGGCGATCTTCCTCGAGCCCGGCCTGTGCGGCGTCAAATACGCGCTGTCGAAAATTGGCAAGGTCGAGAACGTGGTGCGCTCGCCGCTGGTGACCATCGAGGCGTCGACCGCCGAGAAGATCGATGCGGCGATGAAACACGCCGGCTTGATAAATTAAGGATGAGGCGCCACCTCTCCGCATCATGAACCAGGTCAGAAAAGCCGATCCCAACAACAAGACCGTTGCGGAAAACCGCAAGGCGCGGTTTTCCTATGAGGTGCTCGACACGGTCGAGGCCGGCCTTGTGCTGACCGGCACCGAGGTCAAGTCGTTGCGCCAGGGTCAGGCCAACATCCAGGACAGCTACGCCTCGGTCGAGGGCGGCGAGATCTGGCTGATCAACTCCTATCTGCCGGAATATCTGCAGGCCAACCGCTTCAACCACGAGCCCAGGCGGCGCCGCAAGCTGCTGCTCAACAAGCGCGAGATGGCAAAACTGGCGCAGAGCATCGACCGCGAAGGCATGACGCTGGTGCCGCTCAAAATCTACTTCAACGACCAGGGCCGTGCCAAGCTGCTGCTCGCCGTCGGCCGCGGCAAGAAACTGCACGACAAGCGCGAGAGCGAAAAGCAGCGCGACTGGTCGCGCGAAAAGGGCCGGCTCATGAAGGAACGCGGCTAGAATCTCAGGCAGCCCCAGAAAAGCCAGACATCGGCTTTCAAGTTTCGAACAGCTGCAACAGCAAAACACGACGGGGGAAGGCTTGAAGAACCGGATCATCCTCTGGGGTGCGGCCAGTCTGGTCTTCGCCGGCATCGTCGTCGCAGGCGGCATCTTCTATTTCCGGACCTTCTCGCCGGATCGTGACAGCTATCCGGTCAGGGGTATCGACGTTTCCCATCATCAGGGTGAGATCGACTGGCGGCGCGTTGCCGCCGACGATGTCGCCTTCGCGGTCATCAAGGCGACCGAGGGCGGCGACCATGTCGACGATGCCTTCGCCAAAAACCTGCGCGAGGCGCGCGCGGCCGGCCTCGCTGTCGGCGCCTATCACTTCTTCACCTTCTGCCGGCCGGGCGCCGACCAGGCGAAAAATTTCATCGCGGTGGTGCCGCACGACCAGCCGCTGCTGCCGCCGGTCGTCGACATCGAATTCGGCGGCAACTGCCCGCAACGCCCGTCGCCGGAGCAGCTGAGCGCGGAACTCCAGGCCTTCCTCGGACCGGTTGAAGCTGCGTTCGGCAAGCCGGCGATCATCTACCTGACCGACGAGGCCGAGGACGCCTATGCCGGGAAAATCGACGTTCGCCCGCTCTGGCGTCGCTCGTTGCTCCTGGAGCCAGGTCGCAACGACTGGATCTACTGGCAGTACCACAATATGGGCCGCGTCGACGGCATCGTCGGCGATGTCGATCTGAATGTGCTGAAGGGCGGGCAGGAGAAGCTGGCTGAGTTGTTTGCCGCGCCTTGACCTGGCGTGCTCGACCGGCGCGAGATTGGAACCAAACATCGCGGCGCTGATCGGCCCTACCCAGCGTTCCGGCCAGTCTGCGCGCTAACGAAGGTCAGGTTCAGACCGAGCGCTTCCGGGATTTTCATGATTGTCGCAAATTCCGGGTTCCCGTCGCCGCTCAAGGCTTTGGAGAGCGCCTGTCTCGTCATGCCTGCCTCTCGGCAAGCTTAGTCATGTTCTGCGCCCGGGCAAGGCCAGGGGCAAGATCGTGCTGGCGGGGTTCTGAAGGCGTTAATTGCGCAGGAACTCAGCGATGTCGCTGAAAACCTTGACGAACATCGTCTCCGTCAAGACACCGGTGTTGGTGTTGTAGCGCGAGCAATGATAGCTGGAAAACAGCGTGACGCCGCCGGCCGGCAACCGACCGCCGTGCTTGAACGGATAGGCAGCGACGCGCTGACCGAGCGCCCTGACGGTCGACTGGTGGGCGATCGAGCCCAGCGCCAGCACGGCGCGCAATTTTGGAAAGCGCGCGATCGTCGGCACCAGAAAGCTGCGGCAAGTGGATATCTCGGCGCCGACCGGCTTGTTCTCCGGCGGCACGCAGCGCACCGCATTGGTGATCGCGGTGCCGATCAGTTCGAGCCCGTCATCCGGCCGCGCCTTGAACTCGCCGCGGGCAAGACCGTGAGCGATCATCGTTGAGTAGAGCAGGTCGCCGGCATAGTCGCCGGTGAACGGTCGCCCGGTGCGGTTGGCGCCGCGCAGGCCGGGCGCCAGCCCGACGATCAGCAGCTCGACGGCGTCCTCGCCATCAGGCGGCAGGAAAGTCGGCACCGGCGCATTGAACCACGACGGCTCGCGCTGCCGCCAGTCTGCGATGAAATCATGCAGGCGCGGGCAGAGCGGGCAGTCGCGGTCGGGTTCGGGAGCGGCGTCCAAGGCCGCCGCCGTCAATAGTCTTCCTCTTCGACTTCGGCCGGCTCGGGCCTGCGCACCGGCCGTTCGGAGGGATCGCGGCCGACCTCGTTCTTCAGCGAGGTCAAATCGATGAAATGGTCGGCCTGGCGGCGCAGATCGTCCGAGATCATCGGTGGTTGCGAGGCCATGGTGGAGACGATCGAGACCTTGCGGCC
Organism: Mesorhizobium sp. M1143; assembly: GCF_040318435.1. Lineage (NCBI taxonomy): Bacteria > Pseudomonadati > Pseudomonadota > Alphaproteobacteria > Hyphomicrobiales > Phyllobacteriaceae > Mesorhizobium > Mesorhizobium sp. M1143. The sequence goes on from NZ_JAMYMJ010000024.1 coordinate 37,100, forward strand.
GCGCCGCTGCAGCGCTTCGACCAGTGTGCGGAAGTCGCCGTCGCCGGAGAAGATGACATAGTGGTCGACAACATCGGCAAGTTCGAGCGCATCGACGGTCAGTTCGATGTCCATATTGCCCTTGATCTTGCGGCGGCCGGTCGAGTCGGTGAATTCCTTGGCCGGCTTGGTCACCACCTTGAAGCCATTGTAGTCGAGCCAGTCGATCAAAGGGCGGATCGAAGAGTATTCCTGATCCTCGACCAGAGCGGTGTAGTAATAGGCGCGCAGCAAATAGCCGCGCTTCTGGAAGCTGGACAGCAGTTTGCGGTAGTCTATGTCGAAGCCGAGTGCGCGCGAGGTGGCGTAGAGATTGGCGCCGTCTATGAAAAGAGCGATTTTTTCACGGGGGTCGAACATGGCAATATTCCTTTTTCGAAATAGGTGGCGGACTAATCGAAATGGGTCGTTATATCGGTCGGCTCGTAAATAAACCGGCTGACCTTTCGTCAACCGAGATAGCGCCAGTTTTACGGCAATCCAAGGGTGCCGGGGCGCACTGCAAGCAATTGTGATCGGAGCCGTGTCGTCGCCGGTAGGCGGGCTTTGCCGGCAAGGCATTCACCGGCGCCAGAGACTGGCATTCGCCAGCCCATGGGGCCACGGCGCCATAATGCTTGTATTTTGGCGGCGTTCGGGTTATGGACCGCGCCTGTTTTCCATCAAATCCAGGCATGAAAGGGGCAATCAATGGCCCGCGTAACCGTTGAAGACTGCATCGACAAGGTCGACAACCGCTTCGAGCTCGTGCTGCTCGCCGGCCACCGTGCCCGCCAGATCAGCCAGGGCGCGCCGATCACCGTGCCCCGCGACAACGACAAGAACCCGGTCGTAGCGCTGCGCGAGATCGCCGACGAGACGCTGTCGCCCGACGACCTCAAGGAAGATCTGATCCACTCGCTGCAGAAGCACGTCGAGGTCGACGAGCCCGAGGCCGACGGCGAGGCGATCGCCGACCAGACCGGCAACGCAGTTGCAGCTACCGATGCCGACGACGCCGAAGAAAACGTCACCTTCGATCGCATGACCGAGGAAGACCTTTTGGCCGGCATCGAGGGCCTGGTTCCCCCGGAAAAGAGCGACGACTACTAATCGCTGCCCTGGACCTGCCGGGAATATGGTTCCGGCACTTCCGTCCCGTGAGTTTCGTGGCTATCTATGAGATGCGCCGTACATCAGTGCGGCGCATCAATCATTTCAGCACCGTGAGAACCCGCCCATGATGCGTCAGTATGAGCTTGTCGAGCGCGTCGCGCGCTACAAGCCTGACGTCAACGAGGCGCTGCTCAACAAGGCCTATGTCTACGCCATGCAGAAGCATGGCCACCAGAAGCGCGCTTCCGGCGATCCCTATTTCTCGCATCCGCTCGAAGTCGCCGCCATCCTCACCGAAATGCACATGGACGAGGCGACGATCGCCGTCGCCTTGCTGCATGACACGATCGAGGACACCACCGCGACGCGGGCCGAGATCGACGATCTGTTCGGCCCCGAAATGGGCAAGCTGGTCGAAGGCCTGACCAAGCTGAAGAAGCTCGATCTCGTCTCCAAGAAGGCCGAGCAGGCGGAAAACCTGCGCAAGCTGTTGCTGGCCATCTCGGAGGATGTCCGCGTTCTGCTGGTCAAGCTCGCCGACCGTCTGCACAACATGCGCACCCTCGACCACATGCCCGAGGCCAAGCGCCTGCGCATCGCCGAGGAGACGATGGACATCTATGCGCCGCTCGCCGGGCGCATGGGCATGCAAGGCATGCGTGAGGAGCTGGAAGAGATCGCCTTCCGCTTCATCAATCCGGAAGCCTATCGCGCCGTCACCGCGCGGCTTGCCGAGATATTCGAGCGCAACAAGGGCGTGCTGACCGACATCGAAAAGGCGCTGTCGGCGCTGTTCGAAAAGCATGCCATCAACGCCGGCGTGAAGAGCCGGCAGAAGAAGCCGTGGTCGGTGTTCCGCAAGATGGAGGCCAAGGCGCTGTCCTTCGAGCAGCTCTCAGACATCTTCGGCTTCCGCGTCGTCGTCGACAGCGTCGAAGACTGTTACCGCGCGCTCGGCGCCATCCACACCACATGGTCGATGGTGCCTGGCCGCTTCAAGGATTACATCTCGACGCCCAAGCAGAACGACTACCGTTCGATCCACACCACCATTGTCGGCCCCTCGCGCCAGCGCGTCGAACTGCAGATCCGTACCCGCGAGATGAACAAGATCGCCGAATATGGCGTCGCCGCCCATTCGATCTACAAGGACACCGGCGGCAAGACGAACGGCGCCGCCCATGCGATCTCGAAGGAGACCAACGCCTATGCCTGGCTGCGGCGCACCATCGAGCAACTGGCAGAAGGCGACAACCCGGAAGACTTCCTCGAAAATACCAAGCTGGAGCTGTTCCAGGACCAGGTGTTCTGCTTCACGCCGAAAGGCATGCTGATCGCTCTGCCGCGCGGCGCCACCCCCATCGACTTCGCCTATGCCGTGCACACCGACGTCGGCGATACCTGCGTCGGCGCCAAGGTCAACGGCCGCATCATGCCGCTAATGACCGAACTGAAAAACGGCGACGAGGTCGAGATCATCCGCTCCAAGGCGCAAGTGCCGCCAGCGGCTTGGGAGTCGGTGGTGGTCACCGGCAAGGCGCGTTCAGCCATCCGCCGCGCCACCAAGAACGCCATTCGCAAGCAATATTCAGGTCTTGGTGCCCGCATTCTCGAGCGCGCCTTCGAGCGCGCCGGCAAGACCTTCACCAAGGAAAGCCTGAAGCCGGTGCTGCACCGGCTGGCGCGCAAGGACATCGAAGATGTGCTGGCCTCGGTCGGGCGCGGCGAACTTGCCTCGACCGACGTCATGAAGGCGGTCTTCCCAGACTACAAGGACGAGCGCGTCACCGTCAGCGCCCCTAAGCAGCGCGAGGAGGGCTGGTCGAAGATCCGCAACGCCGCCGGCATGCTGTTCCAGATGCCCGGCACCCGAGCCGCGCGCAAGGACAAAGACCAGCCGCGCGATGGCGCGGTGCCGATCCGCGGCGTGCGCGGCGACCTGCCGGTGCGTTTCGCGCCGGAAGGGGCCGTGCCTGGCGACCGCATCGTCGGCATCGTCCAGCCGGGCACCGGCATCACCATCTATCCCATCCAGTCGCCGGCGCTGCAGGCCTTCGACGACCAGCCGGAGCGCTGGATCGACGTGCGCTGGGACATTGACGAGCAGACCAAGGAGCGCTTTCCGGCGCGCGTCTCGGTTACCGCCATCAACGCGCCGGGCTCGCTCGCCGACATCGCCCAGGTCGTTGCCTCCAACGACGCCAACATTCATACGCTGTCGATGGTGCGCACCGCGCCCGACTTCACCGAAATGCTGATCGATCTCGAAGTCTGGGATCTGAAGCACCTCAACCGGCTGCTGTCGCAGCTCAAGGATAATTCGAGCGTCAGCGATGCGCGGCGTGTGAATGGGTGAATAGTGAATAGTGAATAGTGAATAGTGAAAGAAGGCGCTCTCACTACCATTCACCATTCACCATTCACCATTCACCATGGACATGGGGCGAGTTATGAATACCGACGAAGTTCTGGGCATTTTCCGCGAGGCGGGCGCTGTTCTGGAGGGACATTTCATCCTGACGTCGGGTCTGCGCAGCCCGGTCTTCCTGCAGAAGGCGCGCGTCTTCATGCATGCCGACAAGACCGAGCGGCTTTGCAAGGCGCTGGCCGAAAAGATCCGCAAGGCGGTGCCGGGCAAGATCGACTACGTCGTCGGCCCGGCGATCGGCGGCCTGATCCCGGCCTATGAGACGTCGCGCCATCTCGGTGTGCCAGCAATCTGGGTGGAGCGCGAAGGCGGCGAGTTCAGGCTGCGCCGCTTCGAGATCGCGCCGGGATCGCGCGTCGTCATCGTGGAGGACATCGTCACCACTGGTCTCTCGATCCGCGAAACCATCGACTGCCTGCGCGCGATTGGCGCCGAGGTGGTGGCGGCGGCCTGCATCATCGACCGCTCGGCCGGCAAGACCAATGTCGGCGTGCCGCTGATCGCGCTTGCCGAATACGAGGTCCCGGCTTATCCCGCCGACCGCCTGCCGCCGGAACTTGCCGCCATTCCCGCCGTTAAGCCAGGAAGCCGCAACATCTAGGGGACATCACCATGATCGCCGGCATCGATCATTTCGTGCTGACGGTCCGCTCTGTGGAGGACAGCTGCGCCTTCTACCAGCGGGTGCTTGGCCTCAAGCGCCTCGACGAGCCGAACCGGCCGACGGCGTTGCTGTTCGGATCGCAGAAGATCAATCTGCATCAGGTGGGCCGCACCTTTGAGCCCAAGGCCAAGGTGCCGATGCCTGGCTCCGGCGATTTCTGCCTGGTCGCCGCAAGGCCGCTTGCCGAGATTTGCGCCCGTCTGGAAGCCAATGGCGTTGCCATCGAAGTCGGTCCGGTCGAGCGCATCGGCGCCCGCGGTAAGATGATGTCGGTCTATTTCCGCGATCCGGACAGCAATTTGGTCGAAGTCAGCGAATATCGGGAATAATCTATCCGCCTCGGCGTCGTCTCGCGCGGGCCTTGCCGTCGTCGGGGAGCTTTCATCGATATTGTCCTCAGTTTCGCCCCAATGGGGCTCTTGTTACCCGCCTGCGGCAGACCATCGCGGCGGCGTTTCATTGTTCCGCCGCAAGGCAGTCGCTATATCAAAGTCGGTGTTGCCTTTCTGCGCCCTCGAAGCGCAAGATGGAGCGACCGCGCCCGGCCAGGGATGGTTGCAATTTGGGCGTGATGAACCGGGAACTGGAACAGAGTGCTTTTTCGACGCCGAAAGCCTGATGGCATTCTGGAGCGGGTGCGTACCTATCTGTGGCCGCGCCGCTCGTTTTCGCGCTCGTTGCAATATTTCTCCAAGCGCATCCTGCGGCTGAAGGCGACACCGCATGCAGTGGCGGCCGGCGTCGCGGCCGGCGTTTTCGCCTCCTTCTTTCCGCTCGGCTTCCATTTCGCCGTCGCCGCCGTGCTCTGCTGGGTGGTCGCCGGCAATCTGGTGGCCGCCGCCCTCGGCGCGGTATTCTTCGGCAATCCGCTGACTTTCCCGCTGCTGTGGGGAGCGTCCTGGGAAGTCGGCAAGCTGATCCTGCATGAACGCCTGCCCAAGAACGGACCGCCTGCGCATCTTGGTGAGATGATGCACACGCTGTCGTTTGCAAAGCTGTGGCACCCGGTGCTCGAGCCGATGCTGATCGGCGCTGTGCCGCTCGGCCTGATCTTCGGGCTGATCTTCTACGGCATTACCCGCTGGGGGATGACAGCCTTTCGCGAGCAGCGCAGGAAGCGCATGGCAGAGCGGGCGCATAAGGCCGGGCACCGCGGACGGGAAGTTCCGGCGGAATGATCATCGGCATCGGCAGCGACCTGATCGACATCAGACGCATCGAAAAGTCGCTGGAACGGCATGGTCAGCGCTTCATCCAGCGCATCTACACCGAGGTCGAACAGGTCCGCTCGGAAGGCCGCAAGGGCCGCGCCGCCTCCTATGCCAAGCGCTTCGCCGCCAAGGAGGCCTGCGCCAAGGCGCTTGGCACCGGCCTGGCGCAGGGCGTGTTCTGGCGCGACATGGGGGTCGCCAACCTGCCCAGCGGCGCGCCGACGATGGCGCTGACCGGGGGAGCGGCGGCACGGCTGGCCAAAATCCTGCCACAGGGGCACAGAGCGGCGATCCACCTCACAATCACCGATGATTTCCCGCTTGCTCAAGCCTTTGTGATCATCGAGGCGTTGCCCGCCGAACAAGCGCCACATTGATTGCATCAGACGACCGCTATCTAACGCCGACTTGACGTTGCCCAGCGCGCGCCGAGACTCTATACCATCCAACGCACAATCGAGGACGACATGAGCGTGGCTGAAAAATCCGAGAAGAAATCCGGCGGGCTTGGCGAAATCGTCAGCGTCATCATCCAGGCTTTGCTGCTGGCCATGGTCATCCGCACCTTGCTGTTCCAGCCCTTCTCGATTCCGTCCGGCTCTATGCGGCCGACCTTGCTCGAAGGCGACTATCTGTTCGTCACCAAATGGTCCTACGGCTTCTCGCGCTATTCGCTGCCATTCGGCCCCGACATCTTTTCCGGCCGCATCTGGGGTTCCGATCCGAAGCGCGGCGACGTGGTGGTCTTCAAGTTCCCGCCGGATCCGTCGCTCGACTACATCAAGCGCGTCGTCGGCCTGCCCGGCGACAAGATCCAGATGAAGGACGGCCAATTGTTCATCAACGGCCAGGGCGTGCCTCGTGTGAAAACCGGCCAGATCCAAAATCCTGATATCACGGAAGTGCCTGAGCCGGTCGACGTCTATCGCGAGACCCTGCCCAACGGCGTCAGCTACGACACGCTCGACCTGACACCGAATTCGATCACCGACAACACCCGCGAGTTCGTCGTGCCCCCCGGCAACTATTTCATGATGGGCGACAACCGCGACAACTCCTCCGACAGCCGCCTCAGCGTCGGCTACGTGCCGGCGGAGAACCTTGTCGGCCGCGCCAACATCGTCTTCTTCTCGATCGCCGGGAAGGCGAGCCCGCTCGAGATCTGGAAATGGCCGTCGCTGGTGCGCCTGTCGCGCCTGTTCCATTTCGTGAATTGATGGCTTTGAAGCGCCCGACGGGTGAAACTCTGGCCGATTTGGTGACAGCCAAAACCGGCCATTCCTTCCGGGACGTCCGTTTGCTCGAGACCGCGCTGACCCATTCCAGCGCGGTCAAGGCAAGCAGCAACAACCAGCGCCTCGAATTCCTTGGCGACCGCGTGCTCGGCCTGATCGTTGCCGACCTGCTTTTTGAAAAGTTTCCTGAGGCGCCGGAAGGTGAAATCGCCCCGCGCTTCAATGCCCTGGTCGATGCGCGGACATGCTCCGAGATCGGCATTGAAATGCAGCTCGAAGATCTGGTTCGGGCCGACGCTGCCTTGAAGGCGCGCTCGCGTGGCTCGGGCGGAAACTATCTGGCGGATGCAGTCGAAGCGCTGATCGCGGCGGTCTATATCGATGGCGGCCTCGATGCGGCAAGGCAATTCGTCCTGCGTTACTGGGAGCCGCGCTCGCAAAAGGTGGTGGCCAAGCCGCCCAATCCGAAATCCGACCTGCAGGAATGGATCGCCAAGACCAGCGATGTCAGGCCCGAATACGCGATCGAGAAACGAGAAGGACCTGAACATCAACCGGTTTTCACGGTGTCCGTGAAGGTCGGCGGTTTTGCGCCGGCAAGCGGCACGGGCGGCTCTCGCCGCGCAGCCGAAGAAGCGGCGGCATCGGCGTTTCTTACGCGCGAAGGCATCTGGGCCAACCAAGGGAGTGCGGCATGACCGGCAGCGAAGATCTCCCTCCGGCAGCGGAGGCCACGCATTCCGGCTTCGTTGCCCTGATTGGGGCGCCCAATGCCGGCAAGTCGACGCTGGTCAACCAACTGGTCGGCGCCAAGGTGTCGATCGTCACCCACAAGGTACAGACCACCCGCGCCATCGTGCGCGGCATCGCCACGCATGACAACGCGCAGATCGTCTTTGTCGATACGCCCGGCATCTTCAAGCCGAAGCGCCGGCTCGACACCGCGATGGTGACCACAGCCTGGGGTGGCGCCAAGGACGCCGATATCGTGCTGCTGCTGATCGATGCCGAGCGCGGCATCAGGGGTGACGCCGACGCCATCCTCGAGCGGCTGAAGGACGTCCGCCAGCCGATGGTGCTGATCCTCAACAAGGTCGACCGGGTCAAGCACGAGGCGCTGCTGGCCCTGGCTGCGGCAGCAAACGAAAAGGTGCCGTTCAAGCGCACCTTCATGGTCTCGGCGCTGACCGGCTCCGGCTGCAAGGATTTGCTCGACTATCTCGCGCAAGCGCTGCCGGTCGGCCCCTGGTACTATCCGGAAGACCAGATCTCGGACCTGCCGATGCGCCAACTGGCCGCCGAGATCACCCGCGAGAAGCTGTATCTGCGGCTGCATCAGGAGTTGCCCTATTCCTCGCACATCGAGACCGAGAAATGGGAAGAGAAACCGGACGGCTCGGTGCGCATCGACCAGACCATCTATGTCGAGCGCGACAGCCAGAAGAAGATCGTGCTCGGCCACAAGGGCGAGACCATCCGCGCCATCGGCCAGTCGGCGCGCATGGAGATAGCCGGCATTCTCGAGCAGAAAGTGCACCTGTTCTTGTTCGTCAAAGTGCGTGAAAACTGGGGCGACGACCCCGAGCGCTACCGTGAGATGGGGCTTGAGTTTCCCCATTGAGCTTCATCGTCTAGAAGTGCCGCCCGGCAGTTTGAGACGATGACATGCCTGATCCAAAACCGACCATCGATACCGATCTCGTGCGCCGGCTGGTCAACGCGCAGTTTCCGAAATGGCGGCATCTGCCGGTGAGCCCGGTGACGTTTGGCGGTTGGGACAACCGAACCTTCCACCTCGGCAATGATATGACTCTGCGGCTGCCGAGTGCCGCACCATATGCCTTGCAGGTCGAAAAAGAGCACCGCTGGCTGCCCAGGCTGGCGCCGCTTCTGCCGCTGCCGATCCCGGTTCCACTGACGATGGGCGAGCCCGGGGAGGGCTACCCCTGGCATTGGTCCGTCTACCGCTGGATCGACGGCGAAACAGCCAAGACCGCCGAAATCGCCGATCGCCCACAGTTCGCGGTCGATCTGGCCAAGTTCCTCATTGCGCTCCGGCGGATCGATCCGGCGGGCGGGCCGCCCGCGGGCCAGCACAATTTCTTCCGCGGCGGATCGCCGAGTGTGTATGACAACCAGACAAGGGAAGCACTCCAGGCGCTGGAGGGGCAGATCGACACCCAGGCGGCCACCGCTGTCTGGGATGCGGCCCTTGCCGCCACCTGGCAAGGGTCGCCCGTCTGGTTTCACGGCGACGTCGCCTGGGGCAACCTTCTGGTCCAAAACGGCCGTTTGAGCGCCATCATCGACTTCGGCACCTCAGGCATCGGCGATCCCTCTTGCGACCTGGCGATCGCCTGGACGTTCTTCCAGGGCGAGAGCCGGGAGGCGTTCCGCGCCGCCATCGACGTCGATGAAGCGACCTGGGCGCGCGGCCGCGGCTGGACGCTGTGGAAGGCGCTGATCACGGTTGCCGGACACGACGCCAACCAAGCCGAAGCCGAGCGATCGCGCCGCGTCATCGACGACGTCCTGGCCGATCACCGGGAATTCGCGTGATCAGAGCCTTTCGACGATGTGTGGGGATCCAATGTCAGCACAGATCGCACGCGGCGCGCCAAAATCTTGATTTAGCCACGCAACCGGTGACAAGCTCCTGCCATGGAATGGCGCGACGAGGGAATCATACTCGGCACCCGCAAGCATGGCGAAACCAGCGCCATTCTCGAGGTAATGACGCGTGCGCATGGCCGCCATCTCGGCCTGGTGCGCGGCGGGCGCTCGCGCAAGCAGCAGCCGGTGCTGCAGCCCGGCAACCGCGTCGACCTTTTGTGGCGGGCACGCCTCGACGAGCATCTCGGCACCTTCCAGGCCGAGGCGATCGAGATGAATGCCGCCCGATTGATGGACAGCGCAGTCGCCGTCTACGGCCTGCAGACCATGGTCGCGCATCTCAGGCTCCTGCCGGAGCGCGACGCCCATGGCGGCCTGTATGAGACGCTTGCCGTGATGATCGCCCATCTGGACGATTCGGATGCCGCCGGCGAACTGGTGGCGCGCTTCGAACTGCTCATCCTCGACGAACTCGGCTTCGGCCTCGATCTCAGCCAGTGCGCGGCGACCGGCGCCAGGCAGGATCTGGCCTATGTCTCGCCGAAATCCGGCCGCGCGGTTTCGCGCCAGGCCGGCGCGCCATGGCGCGACAAGATGCTGGCGCTGCCGGCCTTCCTGCGGCGCGGCTCCGGCTTGCGGGCGGACCACGCGGCACTCGAGGACGCCTTCCATCTGACCGGTTTCTTTTTCACCCGCCATGTCTACGAGCCGCGCGGCATCGAACAGCCCGATGCCCGTGCCGGCTTCCTCGCCGCCTTGCGCAAGCATCATTCGGGCGGCAAGGCCGCCCTTACGGCAGACGCTGCACCAGAAGGGGGAGGGAGACTCGGTGGGTGCTGACCTCCGCAAACCGTCCAGGTTCACACCAAAAGCTGCATGCGGCAGCATTCCCTCCCCCTTGTGGGGAGGGTTAGGGTGGGGGTACTCGTAGGGCAAGAGCCTCAGCCGGCTTTGCGATGCTCCATGAAATCATCGAGGATGGCGCGCTGACCGCCGAGGATCTTGAGGCTGGCCTCGGCGAAGGAAAACCAGCCGGCCCTGTCGATTTCGGGAAATTCCCTCGTCACGCCTGACCTGGGCGGCCATTCCATCGTGAACATGTTGCTTTTAACGGCATCGGGATCGAAATCGGCTTCGACACTCCAGGCGATGACGATCTTGCCGCCGGCTTGCCGATAGCTGCCGACAGGTTCGAAATCGCCATCGATGCTGACTCCGAGTTCTTCCCCAGCCTCGCGCCGGGCGGCGGCCAACTCATCTTCATTGTCCTCGACGAGGCCCTTGGGGATCGACCAAGCGCCTTCATCCTTCCTTGCCCAGAACGGGCCGCCGGGATGGACGAGCAGAAATTCGAGAATGCCGGCCCTTGTCCGGTGGATCAGCAGCCCTGCACTTCGTTTCGGCATTCGATTTCCTCGTAGTTCATCCGAGGATAGCATGGCTCCTGGGCAAGTGGCGGCGGCATGCCATTCCTGGCTATCTCAGATGATGGGTGAGGATAAAGACCGTAGGCCGCTGGAATTTGCCGACGAAACATGCTCGATAACTTCTTTTCGGCCACCATTGCGGTGGCGTGACTTGAATAGCCGTCTGGGGTGGCCGTGTGGCCGCCGCAATTGTCAGTGAAAACTGGCCTGGTTTGGGGGAACCGCCATGTTTGAAAGCCTGATTGGCGCCGTCGTCGTTATCGTGCTTTTTGTCCTCGTCTTGCGCCAGCAGGGCCGCGTCAGTCTGATCGAGCGCGAGCTCGGAGCGCTGCGCAGCCTGGTTCTGTCCGGAGTGCATGCGACACCGCCCGTTGCCAAACCGGCCGAGCAGGCTGCAAGCGCACCGGCGGATGCCGCTCACGCTAGCGCACCAGTTGCCGACATAGCTTCGCCAACAACAGCAGACGCGGCACATGCCCAGGCACCGGCCGCCGAAGCCGATGCGGCCACCAGCGAGGCCGTGCCAGAACTGTCGGCCGCGGCCAAGGCGGCATTCACCGGATCCGCGCCTGCCGCCACGGCGAAGGCAGCCCGCCAGTCAGAGGTCGAAACGGCGCTCGGCACCCGTTGGGCGGTCTGGGTCGGCGGCGTCGCGCTGGCCCTGGGCGGCCTGTTCCTGATCCGCTACACCATCGAGGCCGGCATTTTCGGCCCTGAAGTGCGGCTGTCCCTGGCGGCGCTGCTCGGCCTGATGCTGATCGGCGGCGGCGAGTTCATCCGCCGCACCGGCTTCAAGGTGCCGGTGCAAGGGGCTGCAGGCGCCTATATTCCGGCGATCCTGACGGCTGCCGGCGCCTTCATCCTGTTCGGTACGGTCTATGCCGCGCATGCCATTTACGGTTTCGTCGGGCCGGCCTTCGCCTTCACCGTGCTCGGCGCCATCGGCGTGGCGACCATTGTCGCCGCCCTCGTCCACGGCCAGGCCCTGGCCGGCATCGGTCTCGTCGGCTCGATGGCGACGCCGGCGCTTGTGTCCTCGCAGGCGCCCAACCCATGGGCGCTGTTCGTCTACCTGGCGATCGTGCTTGCCGCTACAGCCGTGATCGCCCGCATTCGCGACTGGAAATTCCTGATTGCGGCGGCCTTCTTCGGCACCGGCGCCTGGACCATCGTCTACATGATGAGCACGCTAGTCGCCGACCTTGGCGTCATCCTGTTCATCGACGCGGTGACGCTGGCGGTGCTTGCCTTTGTCTGGCTGGGCACACGTGACAGCGAAGCGGAGACGGCGAAGACCGGCTTCGACTGGCCCTCGATCGTGCCAGGCGTTTTCGTTGCGTTTTCAGCGCTAGGCCTGTCCGTCGACACGACGCTGGTCGCCGCCGGTGGCGCCTTGCCGGGCGCCTTCGTCCTCGTCGCCCTTGTCGCCACCGCACTCTACCGGCCGCGCGCGCTGCCGCTGCTGCATGCCGCCGGCGTGGTGAGCGTGATGATCCATCTCGGCATCATTCCGCCCACCACCATCGGCTCCGACATAACCCAGGGGAATATCGGCTTTGACGGCATGCCGGTGGCGGCCGGAAATCCGTTGACGCTGCGCATCGGCATTGGCCTCGGCCTGGTCTTCATCGGCGCCGGCTTCTGGGCCGCACGCCGCTTCGCCGCCTCAGCACGGGTCCGCGCGGCATGCTGGGCGGCATGGGGCGTCGCTGCGCCGCTGCTTATTCTGCTGACGCTGTGGCTTGCCTACGGCAATCTCGACCGCGACCTTGTCTACGCAGCGATAGCTGCCCTTCTGGTTGTTGTCTTCGCTGCCGGTGGCGAATGGATCGCGCGCGCCGAACAGCCGCCGCTCAAGGGCGACATCGCCGTCTCCTTCGCGCTTTGCGGCTCGGCTCTGGCCGGTCTGCTGATGCTGCACATGGCCTTCGGATCCGGCTGGACGACCATTCTTGCCGGCGTTGCCGCCATCGTGCCGGCGCTGGCGACGCGGTGGCGCAGCTATCCGGTGCTTGGCTGGATTTCGGTCGGCGCGGTCGTTGCCGTGCTCGGCCGCGTCGCCTTCGATCCGACCATCGTCGGCGCCGAGTTCCTGACGACGACGCGGGTGTTCAACTGGCTGCTGCCGGGATACGGCGTACCGGCGCTGGCCTTCGGCTTTGCCGCCTGGCAACTCGCGCGTACCACCCCCGCACTACCAACAACTGGCAATGGCCGGCCGCGCCTTGCGATGGAGGCGGGTGCAGCCCTGTTTGCGCTGCTCACCGTCGCCATGCTGGTGCGCCACGCCATGCATGGCGGCGTCATCGACACCGGCCCGGTGACGCTCGCCGAACAGGCGATCTATACGCTGATCGCCATCGGTGCCGGCGCGATACTGGTGGCCATCGACATGCGCTCGCCAAGCTCTGTGCTGCGCTACGGCTCGATGGCCGCCGGCGTGCTCTCGGTCGCCTTCATCGTCCTCCAGCATTTCCTGGTGCTCAATCCGCTGTTCACCGACGAATCGACCGGCCAGATCTCGGTGTTCAACCTCTTGTTCCTGGCTTACCTGTTGCCGGCCATAGCCGCCGGCGGGCTGGCGCTCTATGCCAGGGACAAGCGGCCGCCATGGTATGCGCAGATGCTGGCGGTAGTGGCGGCATTGCTTGTCTTCGCCTACGCCACACTGTCGGTCAGGCGCGTGTTCAAGGGCGAGTTCATCGGCCTGTGGAGCGGCCTCGGGCAGCTTGAGACCTACACCTATTCGGCGCTCTGGCTGATCATCGGCGTCGTGCTGCTGACCGCCGGCGTCTGGCTGAAGTCGCAGGTGCTGCGCATTGCCTCGGCGGCGCTGATCGCGATCGCCGTGGTAAAAGTCTTCCTGTTCGACATGTCGGAACTGGAAGGCGTGCTCAGGGCGCTGTCCTTCATCGGTCTTGGCGCCGTGCTGATCGGCATAGGCTTGTTCTACCAGCGGCTGCTGACGCGGGCGGCGAGGGAGGCCAACGCTGCAACTTGAAGTGATATACGAGGTGGAATATATGAATATCCAACGGAGGATATTCGATGCCGCTCTATATCCGCGACGACGAAGTGGATGCGCTGGCCAGCAGATTGCAACGCGAGACGAACGCTCCGAGCAAAACGGAGGCGGTGCGGGTCGCGCTCGTGCACGAACTTGAGCGCAATCGGGCGAAGGTGCCGCTGCGCGATCGGATCGCCAGTCTTCAGGACAGGGCCAGGAAGCTTGGCCTGCCCAATCCCGATTTCGATATGAAGAAGTTCACCGACGAGCTGTGGGAAGACTGATGTTTGTCGACGCGTCGGTGATCGTCGCCATTCTCAACCAGGAACCTGGGTGGGAGGAATTGCTGAAGCAGCTATCCGGTTTTTCCGGGCAGGTCTGGGTTTCTCCGTTGGTTCACTTCGAAGCAACACAGGCATTGGCAAGGGCCGGCGCCGGCCCGCGCAGACCCAGCGCTGAAGCCCTTCTCCATGCCCGCGATCTGATCGATGAGTTCATTGTGGAGATCATGGGAGAGAGTCTGGCCATTGACGACAACATCGGCTCTCGGGCCATTGACGCGAGCGCCCGTTACGGCAAAGCCGTTGGCCACAAGGCGGATCTGAATCTCGGGGACTGTTTTGCTTACGCCTGCGCGAAAAGCCGCGATCTTCCACTGCTGTACAAAGGCCATGATTTCGCACTGACCGATTTAGGATAATTCGGCCCTTTTGTTGATTGCGGGGAATAATTTAGCCGATCAACTCGTTATCTCACTGCTTGGGTGACCGGGGCGGCAGACCGCTTCGCGCTGGCCGCTTGCGCCGCGCCGGGAAGGCGCGTTCAATCGGGTTAAACAAGGGCGACCTCAGAACCAGCGGTCATGGACGAAAAGAAGGCAGCAATCCTTGGCGAAATACCGCGCTTGCGCCGCTACGCACGCTCGCTTCTGCGCGACCGCGAATCCGCCGACGATCTCGTCCAGGATTGCCTCGAACGAGCGCTCTTGCGGCTTGAAAGCTGGCAGACAGGAGAAAGCCCCCGGAGGTGGCTGTTTACGATCATGCATCATTTGTTCATCGATCAGATGCGCAAGGTGAACCGGCGCGGTGAGGCGGCGATCCTGCCGCTTGACGCAAACGAGGCGCAGGCAGTCCCCGCCGAGCAGGCGGAGAACGCCGCCTCGCGCGAGATCATCGACGCATTGCAGGCGATCAGCCCCGACCGTCGCGCCGCTCTCGTCATGGTCGCCATCGAAGGATTCTCCTATGCCGAAGCCGCCAACATTCTCGGCGTGCCCGCCGGCACGCTGATGTCGCGCATAGCGCGCGGACGCGAGGAGCTGCGCAGCTTGCTCGATGACACGGCGCGCCGCCGCTCGATAAGGATCGTCGAGAAATGACCCGCCGCGATTTTTCCGAACGCGATATCCACATGGCTCTCGACGGCGAGCTGCCGGGCGACGAGCGCGCCGCCTACGACGCCTGGATCGACGCCAATCCCGAAATGAAGGCCAAAAGCGCCCGCTACACCGCCGACCGCACCGCGTTGCGCGCCGCCTTTGCCGGTGTGCTCGACGAGCCCGTGCCGGTGCTGTTCAAGCAGATCGTTAGCGGTGAAGGCGCGACCAAAGCGGCGGCGCGGCAGTCGCGCTGGTGGCTTGCGCCCGCGGCGGCCGCAGTGCTCGTCATCGGCGGTCTTGGCGGCTATTTTGCCGGCATCGACGGCATCGGCAGGGAAGATGGCGCCGATGACCAACTGGCCGAAGAGGCGATCGCCGCCCATGTCATCTATGCCGCCGAACAGCGCCATGCGGTGGAAGTGCCGGCAAGCGACAAGGATCACCTGCAGACCTGGCTGTCCAACCGCGTCGGCCTGAAACTGGTGGCGCCGGATCTGGTGGCGGAAGGCTTCCAGCTGGTTGGCGGCCGGCTGCTGCCCGCCGGCCAGGGCAAGGCAGCGATGCTGCTTTACGAGGACGCCAAGGGTCAGCGCATCTCCTTGTTCGTTACCGCTGATTCCTCAGCCAAGTCCAAGGGCACCTACATGGCCGAGGCCGACGGCCCCGAGGCGGTCTACTGGCTGGACAAGGGCTATGCCTGCGCCGTCGTCGGCTCGCTGCCGCGCGAGCAACTGGCTGCGGTCGCCAAGCGCGCCTACGGTCAGCTTCTGGCGGGTATCGCCAGTTAAGCGCATTCCGTTTCGGGAATGCGCCTGGGTAGAAAGTGTCACAATTCGGCCCTATTCGAAGTGCGATAGCGCTTGATGGATATCAGCGTTTCGGCTGATGTTTGCGACGTTTTTGACCGCGGCCTTTTCCTCCACCCAATCGAGGTTTTCCAAACCCGCATGCCTGCCGAGATTCGCAAGGCCCGCGCGTCCGACGTCGATGACCTCGCCGCCATCGAGAAGGCGGTCTTTTCCAGTGACCGCATTTCCCGGCGCTCCTTCCGCCTGTTGATCGAACGCGAGACAGCCGAGATGCTGGTCGCCGAAAGCGATGGCCGTGTCGCCGGCTACGCCATCGTGCTGTTTCGCAAGGGCAGCGGCGTCGCCCGGCTCTATTCGCTTGCCACCAGCCCGTTTTTCAGCGGCCGCGGCATTGGCCGCATGCTGCTTGCAGCGGCCGAAGAAGCTGCCTTCGAGCACGACCGCATGATGTTGCGCCTCGAAGTGCGCGAGGACAATCTTCGCGCCATCGGCATCTATGAGCAGAGCGGCTACCGCAAGATCGGTCGCGAGCCTCACTATTACGAGGATGGCGCCACCGCGCTGCGCTACGAAAAGACCTTGCGCGGCGATATTCCGGTCGCCACCAAAGTCCCGTTCTACCAGCAGACCTGCGAGTTCACCTGCGGTCCATGCTGCCTGATGATGGCGATGGCCAATTTCGATTCCGGCTTCGTGCCCGATCCGGTCATGGAAATCCGCCTATGGCGCGAGGCAACGACCGTGTTCATGATGTCCGGCCCGGGCGGCTGCGAGCCCTTCGGCCTTGCGGTTTCCGGCTACGAAAGCGGGCTTGCGGCGGAAATCTTCGTGTCCTTCTATGGCGCGCTGTTCTTGCAATCGGTGCGCAGCGACGACAAGCGCCGGGTGATGGAACTTGCCCAGGTGGACTTTCGCCGCCGCGCGGAACTTTACGGCATCCCGGTGAATTACCGTCCATTCACCATCGACGATATCCGCGGCGCCCTGGCTCAGGGAAAACTGGTGCTTGTGCTGATCAGCGGCTTCCTGATGTTCGGCAAGAAGGTGCCGCATTGGGTGCTGGCTATCGGCGACGATGGCGACCACATCCTGATCCACGATCCCTGGGTCGAGGACGAAAGACAGGAGACCATCCTCGATGCCGCCAACATTCCCGTGCCGCACGGCATCTTCATGAACATGGCGCAATTTGGCCGCGACGGACTGCGTGCTGCCATCACTCTTGGGAAACGCTGATAACAATGACCTGGGTCATCCTCACCGGCCGTCAGAACGATCTCGACCCGGCGGCGACGCCGCACAAGATCATCACCAACCGTGACTATCTTGCGCATCCGGCGCTGTTTCGCGGCCAGCAGCCGAAGGTCATCAACCTGTCGAACAATTACGCCTACCAGAGCCGCGGCTATTATGCCTCTCTGCTCGCCGGTTCGCGCGGCCACAAGGTCATCCCGACGGTCGAGACGATGATCGACCTGTCCGAGCGCAAGCTCTACGAGCACGCGCTGCCGGAACTGGAGCTGGCGCTCAACAAATGCCGCAAGGATCTCGGAGGCGTTTTCCCGCAAAAAATCTGCATCTTCTTCGGCATCGGACCGTCGAAGGTCTGGGACCGCTTCGCCAAGCTGTTGTTCGACTGGTTCCGCGCTCCGGCGCTTGAGGTTCACATCAAGGACAGCGCCGAATGGGCTTCGATCCGCAAGATCGGATTCCTGCCGCTGGCCAGGATGGCCGAGGAGGAAGAAGCCTTATTCGTGCAGGCGCTCGAGACGTACACCAACCGCGAGTGGCGCGACACCAAGGGCCGCACCCCGGCACGGTACACCTTCGCCACGCTGGTCGATCCGCATGAGGAACTGCCGCCGTCGGAGATTTCCTCGCTGCGTTACTGGGCCAAGATCGCCGAAAAGATGGGCGTCGAAATCGAGCCGATCACCAGGAAGGACCTGGCCAAGCTCGCCAATTACGACGCGCTGTTCATCCGCGAGACCACCTCGATCTCAAACCACACCTACCGCTTCGCGCGCCGCGCCCAGCAGGAAGGCATGCCGGTGATCGACGACCCGCTGTCGATGATCCGCTGCACCAACAAGGTCTATCTCAACGAACTGATGGCCTACAACAAGGTGCCGGTGCCGCCGACGGTGATGATAGCCGGCACCTCGGACCTCGAACTGGCGGCGCAGACGCTGGGCTTTCCGCTGGTGCTGAAGATCCCGGATTCATCGTTCTCGCGCGGCGTCAAGAAATGCGGCAACTTCGAAGAACTGAAGACGCTCGCCACCGAGTGGCTGGAGGATTCCGATCTCCTGATCGCGCAGAAATTCATCCCGACCGAATATGACTGGCGCGTCGGCGTGCTCGGTGGGCAGCCGCTGTTTGCCGTGCATTATCTGATGGCGAAAAAACACTGGCAGATCGTCAACCACAAGGCCAGCGGCAAGCCCGACCAGGGCGGCATCAAGACCTTCACGCTGAAAGAGACGCCGCCGCATGTCGTCGACACCGCGGTGAAGGCGGCGCGCTGCATCGGCGACGGGCTTTACGGCGTCGATCTCAAGGAAACCAAGGATGGCGTCTTCGTCATCGAGGTCAACGACAACCCGAACCTCGACCATGGCTGGGAGGATTCCGGCGAAAAGGACGAAGTCTGGGTGCGGCTGACGCAATGGTTCCTGGAGCGGCTGGACCGTCCCGGGCGTTAGTTTGCGGTCCCGGGCGGTAATTCAACCGAGGGGGAAAAATGCAGTTCATCGTCATCGAGGATTTCACCGGCTGCGACCGCAAGGAGATCTACCGCCGTTTCGGCGAGCGCGGCAGATTGAAGCCGGACGCGCTTGTCGTGCACCACTCCTGGATCGCGGCTGATATGAGCCGCTGCTTCCTGCTGGTCGAGGCCGATGACGTCACGCTGCTGCAGCGCTGGCTCATCGAATGGTCTGACCTGGTGGAGTTCGAGATCATTCCCGTGGCGACGAACAAGGACATGGTCGCCGCACTGGCCGGCCATCTCTGAGCAGTTCGGTCCATCAGCCGAGCACCGGCGAACCCACCGACCGCCGGCATTCCTCAATCAGCCAATTGCGAAACGCCGCCACCAGGTCGCGCCTTGCACTGCGTTCCGGGATCGTCAGGCAATAGGGCTGACGCAGCGCGATCGATAGGGCATTAGCCCGGACCAAACGGCCCAATTCCAGCGCCCCGGCGCAATAAATGCCTTGCGCCAGCGCCACGCCCAGCCCTGAAATGGCAAGGTCGAGCGCTGCCCGCGACGAGTTCGCCGACAGGCCGCGCTGCACTGTGCGGCCGGGCTCTATGCCCGCCGCCTCGAACCATGTGCGCCAAGACGGAAACGACGCGCCGGTCGGTCCCCAGTCGGTGTGAATCAGTGGCAGGCCGGCGAGGCTGTCGGTTTTGGCGGTGAGTTCTGGCGCGCAGACGGGGTAGACGGCGTCCCTGACGATCTCCTCGCTCGGGTGTTCACGATAGTGCGGGCCGAAGGACAGCCGGATGTCGATCAGTTCGCGGTCGAACGGCACCGGATCGTCATCGCCGCGCAGGGATATGTCGACGGCGCCGTGGCTGGCGACAAAGCCGGCGAGGCGTTCGGAAAGCCAGCCCATCGCCATGGACGGCGGCACCGATACGACAAGCCGCGGGCGGAAGGCATCGCTGCCACGCGCGATGCTGCCGATCTCCCGAAAAGCCAGGGTCAGCCGGGGCAGCATCTCGACGCCGGCTTCCGTCAGCACCACGCGGCGGTTGACGCGATGGAACAGTTTTCGACTCATCTGCTCCTCGACGGTGCGAATGAGCTGGCTGACCGCAGCCGCCGAGATCGAGAGCTCATCCGCCGCTGCGGCGAAACTCCCCGAGCGCGCCGCCGCCTCGAAGGCTTGAAGTCCTCTCAGGGAAGGAAGCGCGGTCATTGGGTGATCCGATAGGTAAGGTCAGCTTATCTGTGTCGCAGAAATCCTCGTCTTTCGAAAGCTTTCTTATTCGAGTAGCTTGGCGCCATGACCGTATCGGCCCAGTTTGAACCCAGAGACCATCGCGACGTCGTCGCGTCTCTGACCAATGAGCAGCGCAGCCGCCTGACCGGCAAGTCGGACGGGCCGGGTCTGGTCCAACTCGCCTTCCATCTCGGCGCGATTGTGGCTATCGGCGGGCTGATTGCGGCCAAGGTGTCGTACTGGCCGCTGTTGATGTTGCCGCAAGGCATTCTTATCGTCTTCCTGTTCACGCTGCTGCATGAGACGGTGCACAGGACGGCGTTCGAGACGCAGTGGCTCAACGATGCCGCCGCAAGGGTCTGCAGCCTGGCGATCGCGCTGCCCGCCGACTGGTTTCGCTATTTCCACTTCGCCCATCACCGTTTCACCCAGGATCCAGAGACCGATCCGGAACTCGCCTTCCCGAAACCGGAGACGATGCGGCAATACATCGTCCACGTCTCGGGCCTGCCGGTGTGGTGGGGGCATTTGCAGACACTCTACACCAACGCGATTGGCGGCTGCCACGACAGCTACGTGCCGCCGAAAGGCCTGCCCAAGGTGCGCACTGAAGCCCGCGCCATGATCGCTTTCTATGTCGTGGTCGCCGCGCTAGCCCTGTGGTTCGAGGCAAGTGTACTGCTCTATGTCTGGATCGTGCCGGCGCTGCTCGGCCAGCCCTTCCTCAGGCTCTATCTGCTGGCCGAGCATGGCCGCTGCCCGCTTGTCGCCAACATGCTGGAAAACACCCGCACCACGCTGACCAACTGGCTGGTGCGCAAAGTCGCCTGGAACATGCCGTATCACGCCGAGCACCACGCCTATCCCGGCGTGCCCTTCCATCAGCTGCCGGCCTTCCACCAGCTGATCGAGCCCCATCTCAAAGTCGTCGAACCCGGCTATGTCAGCTTCCACGAGAAATACGTCGAGACCTTGCGCTGAGGCGCTCGGCCGTCAGCGTAGCGTCTGCTCAACGAGCGTGACGAAATAGCGGAGCACGGTGGGGACGATGGCGTCGTTGAAGACATAGCGATCGCCGTGCAGCCCTTCGCCCGGTCTGACCGCTCCTGCGCCGACCCAGGCATAGCAGCCGCCGGCTTCGCGGACCATGTAGGCAAAATCCTCGCAGCCGAGGCTCGGGTTGAATGCGGTCTCGACCTGCTCGCGGCCGACAACCGCGGTTGCCGCCTGGACGGCCCGGTCAGTGGCAGCCGACGTGTTGACCAGCGGCGGGTAGCCTTTCTTGTAGGCGAGCTTGGCGGTGAGTGCATGCGCCGAGGCAATGCCTTGCGCGATGTCGCCGATCAGCCTTTCGCAATGGCCCGACAAAGTGGGCTCGAAGAAGCGGCAGGTTCCCTGCAGCCAGACCTTGCCCGGCACGATGTTGCCGACATTGCCGCCATGGATCTGGGTGATCGAAACGACCAGCGCCATTTGCGGGTCGACCGAACGGCTGACGATGCGCTGCACGGCTTGAACGAAGGCGCCGGCCGCGAGCACGGGATCGTCGCCTAGCTGCGGCATGGCGGCATGCGCGCCGGTCCCCTCAAAGTTCAGTTCGAAAGTGTCGACGGCCGCCATCATCGACCCGGCACGGGCCGCGATCTTTCCGAGCGGCAGCCCCGGCCAGTTGTGGACGGCGTAGATGGCTTCCACGGGGAAGCGCTCGAACAGTCCGTCCTCTATCATCCGCATGGCGCCGCCTTCATTTTCTTCCGCCGGCTGGAAGATGAAACAGACGGTGCCGTCGAAGGCTCTGTTGTCGGCGAGCAGCTTGGCGGCGCCGAGCAGCATCGCGATGTGCCCGTCGTGGCCGCAGGCATGCATCACGCCGTCTTTCTTCGACGCATATGGCAATCCTGTCTTCTCCAGCACGGGCAAGGCATCGAGTTCGGCGCGAAGCCCGATGGCGCGCACGCCTGGTCGTCCTCTGAGGACGCCAACCACGCCGGTGCCGCCTTTGCCTTCATGAACCTCGTCGAGCCCGAAGGTGCGCAGCTTGTCGGCGACGAAGCGCGCGGTCTCATACTCTTGGAAACCGAGTTCGGGGTTGGCGTGGATGTGATGCCGCCATTCCACCACCTGCGGGGTGAGGGCGGCGATGGGGTCGTTGTGCAGCATTGCGCTCTCCTTGCCGGCTATCGTAAATTCGGCCTTGTCGATGCCAGCACGTAAAGGATTTGCGCCGGCAGCGTCTTGAACAGGATTGACCGTGTCTGGAATTCAACAGCCTCAGGAGACGACGCAGTTCTGGCGTCATCCGCGCTTTCGCGATCTTGGCATGCTCAAGGCGCGCTTCACGCGGCATCGCTACCAGCTGCACACGCACCCGACCTATGTCGTCGCCCTGATCACGCAAGGGTGCGAGCGGGTCCGCATCGGCAACGAGACTGTCCTCGCGCCGTCGGGCACGGTTCTGCTCGTCAATCCGGAGATATGGCATGACGGCGAGGCGGGTGCCGACCAGGGTTGGGCTTACCGCACCTTCTATCCGTCGGCCTGGCTCATGGGTGCGATCGCGGACGAACTCGGGCAGGATCGCCCGCCGTTGTTTTCGCAAGCGATCGTCGATGATGCCGATCTCGTCCAGGCAGTAGGCGTCGCGCACTTGGCTTCGACATCGGGTGATGCCACGAGCGCCGAAACATCCATGCTGATCGCCTTGCGCAAGCTCATCCTGCGCCACGGCGATTGGGGCGGCCGGCGGCGCGAGGCGGTCGAAAGCTTCGGATCGAAAAGCCGGCTCCGGGTCTATGAACAGGTCATCGAAGACCATCTGAACTCGGACCTCGATTTGCAGCGGCTCGCTGAAGCCGCAGGCGTGACGCGCTTTCAAGTTATCCGCGATTTCAGGAAAGTGCTGGGTCTCACCCCTGCTGCCTTCATCCGTGACCGCAGGCTGCGCCGTGCCGATCTGCTGATCCGGCAAGGTTCAGATCTCGCCGGTGCCGCCTTTGCGGCCGGCTTCTCCGACCAAAGCCATCTCTCGCGCACCTTCCGCGCCGCGCATGGAATGACGCCGGGGATGTTCAGGCGCGCCGGGACGCTGCCCTCGTCTTGAGAAGTCGAGCCATGTCGGCGGCCTTTGACGGCATGCCGATCAGAAAGCCCTGCGCCTCGACGCAGCCAGCCTTGCGCAATATGTCGAGCTGCGCTTCGGTCTCGACGCCTTCGGCGGTGACAGTGATGCCAAGTTCGGCACCAAGCCCGATGATCGTGCGCACGATCGCCGCCGTGTCCTTGTTGTCGATATCGTGGATAAAGGAGCGGTCGATCTTGATCTTGTCGACGGGAAAACGCCTGAGATAGCCGAGCGACGAATAGCCGGTGCCGAAATCGTCGAGCGCGATGCGGATACCGAGTTCGCGCAGCTGTCTCAGCGTCTTCAGCACCGTCTCGCTCTCATCCATCAGCACGGTCTCGGTGATTTCCAGTTCGAGCCGGCTGGCCGGCACGCCGGAAACGGCCAGCGCCGAAATCACGCTGCGGGCAAAGTCGGCGCTTCTGATCTGCACTGCCGAGACATTGACGGCGATGCGCATTCCAGGCGGCCAGCCGGCGGCCACGCTGCAGGCCTGTTTCAGCGCCCATTCGCCCAGCGGAACGATCAGCCCGCTGTCTTCGGCGGCTGCGATGAAATCGTCGGGCGCCACCAGGCCGCGCGTCGGTGAATTCCACCGCATCAACGCTTCGGCGCCGACGATCTTGCCCGACGCGATGTTGGTGATCGGCTGGAACTCCAGCACGAACTCCCGCCGCTTCAGTGCCGTCTCGAGATCGGTTTCGAGCGCCAGGCGCGCCCGCACCAAGGCATCCATGCCGGGCTCGAAAAAGCGGTAAACGTTGCGGCCTTCGCTCTTGCCGCTGTAAAGCGCCATGTCGGCGTTCTTCAAAAGCGTGTCGGCGTCCTTGCCGTCACCGGGATACAGCGCGATGCCAAGGCTGATGCCGACATGCATGTCGCGGCCCTTGTCGCGAAACGGCTGGCTGACGACAGCGACGATGCGTTTTGCCAGTTGTTCCGCATCGGTGGCGCCTTTGGGATTGAACTGCAGGATGGCGAACTCGTCGCCACCGAGGCGGGCGACCACATCGGTGTCGCTGCGCAGGCTGTGCCGCAACCGCTCCGCCACGCATTTCAGCAGCCAGTCACCGGCCGGGTGTCCCCAGGTGTCGTTAACGGCCTTGAAGCGATCGAGGTCGAGCGAGAAGATCGCCAACGGTGTATCGCCGGCCATCGCCTGGTCGAGCCGTTCGCGAAACATCGAGCGGTTGGGCAGGTCGGTCAGCGTGTCGTAATGGGCAAGGTGGCTCATGCGCTCTTCGGCGCGCCGGCGCTCGGTGATGTCTTCGAAGGTCGCCACCCAGCCGCCACCGGCAAGCGGCCGGCGCGCAACCAGCAGCGTTCGGCCATCGGCAAGGCTGCGGTCTGTCGAACGCTCCTCACCGGCCTGCAGGCTGGCTCTGGTGTTGGCGATCTCGCCGTCAATGTCCATCGACGGATAGATGCGCAGTGACCATCTGTTCGAGCAGGGCGCGCTGGCTCATGCCGAGCGGGAAGTCGTCAGGCGTGACCTTGTAGAGGTCGAGGAAGCGCTGGTTGCGCACGATCAGCGTGCCTTCGGCGTCGTACATCAACAGGCCTTGCGACATGTTGGCGAGCGCCGCATCGAAGCGGCGGTGCTGCTCCTTCAGTTCCTGCTCGGCCCGCCTTTGCTCCGTAATGTCCTCATAGATCGACACCCAGCCGCCTGAGGCCAGCGGCCGGTGCGTGATGGAAACGATACGTCCGTCCGACAGTATTTCCTCGTAGGTCGAGGCTTGCGCGCGCTCGATATAGGGCTTGCGGATGGCATACAGGTCTTCGGCGCTCTGTGAGGCGACACCGATGTCGACGCTGTGCTTTAGAATGTCCAAGAACGCGATGCCGGGCCGCACGATCTTCGCGTCGAGGGAGAAGATGCTGATATAGTTGCCGTTGCAGATGATCATCCGCTCGTCGGCGTCGAACATGCACAGCCCGTGCGACATATTCTCGACGGCCGCCGAAAAGCGCTCGTTCTGGTGGCGCAGTTCGTCGGCGATCTGCCGTGGCGCGGCGACGCCTCCGGCTCCCCGTCTGCGGACGGGCGAACCACCCTTGACGTGCGCAACGGACATGAGGCGTGCCTGCTGACCGTGATCGAAACCCGGTACTGTGGTTACCGCTGGTTAATTTAGCGTATGTTCACTGCGCCGAATGCACGGCAACCGTTGCCTGGCGTTGCTTTTCAAGCGTTGCGTAGCGTTTGAGGAAGGCAGCTTGCGCCGAGGTCACCGAGTGCGGCTTAAAGTCGAAGCGGTCGGCATTGAACCCGCGCGGCCGGCCGAAGAACTCGGTTGCTTCCGCGGTCGAGAAACCGGCAAGCAGCGTTGCCTCGTAATAGGCGGCGATCTGGTCGGCGCGCTTGATCTCCTTGCGCAAGCCGACGCCGAGTTCGGGCGGCAGCGAAAAGCGCTGATGGATGGCGCGCTGGAGACGCAGCTCACACTCCTTGTAGGAGCCGCCCATTACCGATTTGAACGGCGAGATCATGTCGCCGATGACATATTCCGGCGCGTCATGCAGCAGTGCTGCCAACTGAGCATTGGCCGAGGCGTCCGGCTGCAACTCGCTGAACAGCGCCTCGACCAGCAGCGAATGCTGGGCGACCGAAAAGGCGTGATCGCCGCGGGTCTGCCCGTTCCAGCGGGCAACGCGGGCAAGCCCGTGGGCGATGTCGGAAATTTCGATGTCGAGCGGCGAGGGATCTAGCAGGTCGAGCCGCCGTCCCGACAGCATGCGCTGCCACGCGCGCGGTGGCGCTCCGACGCGATCGGCAGCCATCAGGCGTCCTCCGCGCCGATGGCTTCCCTGGGAAAGCTGAACTGCGCCCAGGCCGGGATGGCGAGCGAGACGGTGACATCACCGGCCAGTACCGGCTGGCCAGCGTCGAGCGCCGCCTTGGCCCGGTCGATGCGGGCAATGGCGAGTCCGGCCGTGCCCGCGGTCGAGCCGAGCGTGCCGACCGGCCGCCCCGCAACCGTCAGCTCCGTGCCGGGCGCGGGTAAGGCGCGGTCGGCCGAAACGATCAGCACGCGGCGCCTGGCGGTGCCGCGATGCTGCATGCGCGAGACCACTTCCTGGCCGACATAGCAGCCTTTCTTGAAGCCGACGCCGCCGGTCTCGTCGAGCAGCACGTCGTGAGGGAAGGCATCGCCGAGCTGATAATCGGAACCGCTTTCGGCAATGCCGTTGGCGATGCGGAGCGCCTGCCACGCAGCCGGGTCGCCACCTACGGATGCGCCGCCATAGGAGCGGCTCACAGCCACCTCGCGGAAGCGGGCATCGGCAAGTACCGTTGAATCAGACTGTGAAGCGCTTGAATCATCGCCCCACGCAACCGTCACAAGCACTTGATCCTGCCTGGCAATCTCGGCCTTGGCGCGCAGCTTGTAAAGCATCAGCCGGCGCAGGAAATCGTCTGCGATGTCGGCACGGCAATCCAGCCGGAATGCGTTCTCGCCGCTACGCGAGATCAGGAAATCGAACAGGATCTTGCCTTGCGGCGAAAGCAGCGCACCTGGCTTTGCCGCGTCGACGGCCAGCGTGTCGAGGTCGGTGGTGAGGATATTCTGCAAAAAATGCTCGGCATCCGGGCCTGACACGGAAATGAGGGCGCGGTCTTTGAACAGGGCAAAAGGCATGGGCGGCAAAGAACCTGATCTTGCAAAACAGTCGGCCTTTACGTAAGCCGACGATACTCCCCCCGCAAGAGACCGAACGCCCATGGCCACCACCTACGACCTCATCCTGACAGGCGGCACTGTGGTCAACCATGATGGCGAAGCCGCGCGCGATGTCGGCGTCAAGGGTGGTCGCATCATCGCAATAGACGATCTTCGCCAAGCTTCGGCCGGCGAAGCGATCGACTGTCGCGGGCTGCACGTCCTGCCAGGCGTCGTCGACAGTCAGGTGCATTTTCGCGAGCCGGGGCTGGAGCACAAGGAAGATCTGGAGACGGGCTCGCGCGCGGCTGTGCTGGGCGGGGTCACCGCCGTCTTCGAAATGCCCAACACCAATCCGCTGACCACCAGCGAGGCGGCGCTTGCCGACAAGGTGCGCCGCGCCACTAGCCGGATGCATTGCGACTTCGCCTTCTGGGTTGGCGGCACGCGCGAGAATGCCGATGATGTCGGTGAGCTCGAGCGGCTGCCGGGTGCTGCCGGGATAAAGGTGTTCATGGGCTCGTCCACCGGCGACCTGCTGGTCGAGGACGACGAGGGTGTCGCATCGATCCTGCGCAACACCCGCCGCCGTGCCGCCTTTCACTCGGAGGACGAGTTCCGGCTGCGCGAGCGCCTGGGCCTGCGCGTCGAGGGCGACCCGTCATCGCATCCCGTCTGGCGCGACGAGATCGCGGCGCTTCGCTGTACCGAGCGGCTGGTGCGCATCGCGCGAAACACCCGCGCCCGCATCCATGTGCTGCATATCTCCACTGCCGAGGAAATCATCTTCCTCCAACAGCACAAGGATGTCGCCACCTGCGAGGCGACGCCGCACCATTTGACACTCGCCGCCGACGACTATGCGCGGCTGGGCACGCTGATCCAGATGAATCCGCCGGTTCGCGCGGCCCGCCATCGCGACGGCGTCTGGCACGGCATTGCGCAAGGCATTGTCGATGTGCTCGGCTCCGACCACGCCCCCCACACGCTGGCCGAAAAGGCAAAGCCCTATCCGGCCTCACCGTCTGGCATGACCGGGGTGCAGACGCTGGTGCCGATCATGCTCGACCACGTCAATTCAGGCCGGCTGACCCTGCAGCGCTTCGTCGACCTCTCCAGCCATGGCCCACAGCGCATCTTCGGCATGGCCCGGAAAGGCCGTATCGCCGCAGGCTATGACGCCGATTTCACCGTTGTCGACATGAAGTGCCGCGAGACCATCACCAATGCGCAGGCCGGCTCCAAGGCCGGCTGGACGCCCTATGACGGCAAGGAAGTCACCGGCTGGCCGGTCGGCACCATCGTGCGCGGTCGTCGCGTGATGTGGGAAGGCGAGATCGTCACGCCAGGACAGGGCAGGCCGGTGGAGTTTTCCGAGGCGCTGCCGGCTTAGGCGGTTTCTTGCTGCGTTGGATTTTTTAAGCGCTATCCACTACGTTAAGGGCATTATGAACGCAGATATCGCGCCCATGATTGTCCCTGCGGAGTTTCCGGAGCTCCAGGCGCTCGCCTGGAACCGCGATGCGGCACGCCCGATTCCGGCCGAAGAGGCATTTGCGCTGTATGAGCGTAATTGGCGGTTTGTCGATCAAAAGCGTCTTACTGTGCGTGAGAAGATGCTTATCCAAAGTTTGGCAGACAAATTCGGTCACGGCGTGCTCTTGACCGCCGGCTGATTTCCCTCACCTGATCGTTCCTCGCAGCCGGAATATCAACAGGACACACCGCGAGCGTCATGATGGAATTCAAGAGGCCCGAGCACCAGATCATTGCCGAAGCGCTCGGGTTGATGGATCGCCATTTCCTGACCGCAAACCAGTGCTGGTTCGGCGGTGGCACTGCGATCGTTATGAAATTCGGGGAATATCGCCGCTCACTGGATGTGGACTTCCTGTGTGCCGACAGTGATGGCTATCGCGAATTGCGGACCTCCGCAGCCGAACGTGGCGTCAGAGCATTCTTTCCTGAGCCGGTCGAGGCTGTTCGGGACTTCCTGATCGATCAATATGGCTTGCGGACGATCGTGCGGTTGAAAGGCCAAACGATCAAGTTTGAAGTCATCCGCGAAGGCCGCATAAAACTGCGAGGCCATTTCGACGACGATCTGAATGTATCCGCCCTGGTCCCGGCGGATATGTTTGCCGAGAAGTTACTGGCGAACGCGGATCGATGTCAGGACCGTGCAATTGCATATCGCGATGCCATCGATCTTGGAGTGCTGGTTGGCATCTATAAGGAAATCCCGAGCGACGCTGTTGGCAAGGCGAAGGCGGCCTATGGCGTGGATATCGAGCGCAAGGTGGCTTGGGTGGTAAACAGGCTGCGGGACAAGGAAGAATTGCGGCATGCCGCCGAGGTGCTGCAAATGGATCCCAACGCGGCGGTCGAAGCGATTTCGGCCCTTCGAAATGAAGGTATCCGCATATGGCCTGACACAGGTCTCGAGCTTTCTAGCCCTAGCCAGTAGCCATCCCAGGGGGATCGCCGTTCAATCCCCGGCGACGAAAAACGTCCACTGCCCGGTGGGAGTAATGCCGACGCGGTAGAAGATGTAGGCTCCGAACTGCTTCATGTCGTCATAGTCGCCGGCGGTGACGATCTTGAACAGTTCGACCCGCTGCCTGGCGTTGAGCTTGTCAAGCGGCAGGGCGAAGAAATACGGCCAGACATAGAGTTCCTGCGGTGTGCCGACGTCTACATGGACATAGCCGGCATTGAGCACCTCTTCCAGGATAGCGAGGATTTCCTGACCTTCCTTGTCGCCCGATAGCCCTTTCAGGAACGCGATCGGGTCGCCCTCGATTTCGCCCAGCGACAATTGGGTCATGGTGTCGCCCTTGCCGATCAGCGGCCGCAGCTTCTCGATGTCGCCGCTGACGCAGGCCTCGACCATCAGATCGCGCATGCGCCTGACGGGCTCCGGCAATTTGGAAAGGTCGTAGACGACTTCGGGCACCGGCGCTTCTGGATCGGCACGCGGGTTGGCCACGCCGCCATCGTTGGCGGGGGCTTCCGGTTGGCTTTGTTCGGGCTCCGTGGGCGATTTCGGCTGGCTGGCGGCCGGTGGCGCCGTGCCGGGCAGATCGGGCATTGGCACTGAATTTTCAGACGGCGCCGTCTCACCATTGGCTGGTGGCCCGGCAGGAGCTGGAAGCTCCTCGCGCTTGATCTCGCTCAGCGCATAGGCAGGGTTGCTGGTCAGGACAAGCGCCAGCGGAACCGCGGCGCAGGAAGCGGCAAGCCAGATGCTGAGGACCACGCCGCGAGGCCGGCCTGACATCAAAAAATTCACCGCTTGTCTCTCCTCGGGCCTAGGCTCTTCAGGCATGATGCCCAAACGACTCGCCGTCGTCAAAGAACCGGTAAGCTGGCAGTGCACCCTCTGAGACGCGCGACGCCTAGTGCCGAAACCGCTCCGGCTCGAAGGCGCCGGCGATCACCTTTTCACGCATGCGATCGAGCAGGGCAAGGGCCGAGGTTTCGCCATTGGCTCGCAGCATCTCGCCGAACGCGGTTTCAAGCGCTGCCTCGGCGATGATTTCAGGTTCTATGCCGGCCGACAGACCTTCCGCCCAGGCCTCGCTATGGCTTTCCACCGCGGTCAGGCGCTTTTCTTCCCTGACCAGCGCGTCGATGTCGTTGACGCCATGTTCCATTTGCGATGTCCACCTTTCAAGCGGCGGTCCGACGGGTCGGATCCGGCTTGGCTGCCCCTATCTCACTCAGGCTAAGTAAGTGTCTGTAAATACGACATTTTTTTGATCGTCTTTACAAACTTCGTCGCCTGCGTTCGGTCCGATTCAAACTTAGCCGATTAGACCGGTGAGCGGGATGAAAACCTTCAGTTTGAGTTAATTCCGCATTCGCGCGCTAACGTTTCGTTAATACTGTTGCGCAAGTGCAACACCAAGATTGCATCAACGTGCCGTGGATACAAGGCGGGTGCTCGAAAAGGCGTGGCTAAACGCCGTCTGGCGCTCGTCAGTTGCCGTAACGCGAGGCGATGTCGCGCGACAGCGTCTCGCCTTCCTTCATGTAGCGGCTGATGGCTTCGGTCGCTGACGGCGTGCATTGGGTATAGGTGCCGCCGAAGGAACGGTAGCCGCGGTTGAAGCTGGCGATGAAGCGGGCGCGCCGCTCGGGATCGGGATTTTCCGAATAGATCAGCTTTTCCATCTCGGTGCGCCACTGGTCGCCCTTTTCGCCGCACAGATTGCGCAGGAAATGCAGCGACCCCAGCACCTCGGCCAGTCGCATCAGCCCGGGCTCGAACGGCGACTCGGCGGCCAGCGCCGGCTGCACGGCAAAAGCCGTGGCGGTGGCGATGCATGCGGCAAGGAACAGCGAGGTGCGGGTCATAAGTCTATCTGACGAAACATTTTGTCGCCTGCAAGGCGATTCTCGGAGCGGGCAGATATGGGCCTGCTTCAGGCCAAAAGCTCTTCAGCCACCTCCATGACGTCACCCGCGAGCGGCAGCGTCGCCATTTCATCAAGACTATAGAAGGCGGCGGTCTCGGCATCGTCGCTGGCCGTCGCTTCGCCGCCGGCATAAACGGCGCCGAACACGGTCAGCAGATAGTCGACCGGGTGATTCTCGCCGCTGCCGTCGATGTGGATGTCGCGAAGCGGACGATAGTCCTGCGCCCGCAGCCCGGTTTCCTCCAGCAATTCGCGCACTGCTGCTTCTTGCAGCGTCTCGCCGGGCTCGACCTTGCCGCCGGGAAAGGCATAAAGCCCCTGCGACGGCGGCCGCGCCCGTTTGACCAGCAGCACCGTCCTGCCGCGCACGACGGCGACCGAGACTGCGGGAAGTGTCTTGCGCTGCTCGTTCATCGATATCGATTCGCTTATGTGAGGCCCACCCTGTGGACCGGCTGGCAGCGAGCAGCTTTAGCCGTTGCGCAGCGCCGGTTCCATCGCCACGTTCGCGATCGGATCAATTCATCGAGCTTGCCAATGTGCGGACGCTTTGCCCTGACCGCGACGCCCGACCAGACCGCCGCCTTGCTCGGCCTGGCGGAGCTGGACGATTTTCCGGCCCGCTACAACATCGCGCCGACGCAGCCGGTGCTGATGGCGCTGTCGGGACCGCCGCGCATGCCGGGCTCGAATTTCCCGGATCGCCAGGCGATGCTGGTGCGCTGGGGGCTGATCCCCACCTGGGTCAAGGACACCAGGGAATTTCCGTTGCTCATCAACGCGCGTTCGGAAGGCGCTATTGAAAAAGCCTCGTTCAAAGCCGCCATGCGCCATCGCCGTGCCTTGGTGCCGGCCTCCGGCTTCTATGAGTGGCAGCAATCCGGCAGCGGCAAGAAGGGCCAGCCCTACTGGATACGGCCGAGGCATGGCGGGTTGATCGCCTTTGCCGGGCTGATTGAAACCTATGCCGAGCCGGGCGGTTCGGAAATGAACACCGGCGCCATTCTTACCATCAACGCCAATGCCGGCATCGCCCATATCCATGACCGGATGCCGGTGGTGATCGCGCCTGAAGACTTTGCCCGCTGGCTGGACTGCCGCACGCTCGAACCGCGCGATGTGGCCGACCTGCTCAAACCCGCGCTGCCCGATTTCTTCGAGGCAATTCCGGTCTCCGACCGCGTCAACAAGGTCGCCAACACCGGGCCGGAGATACAGGACATGGGCATCGTCGAGCCCGACAAGGTCAGGCGCCAGAAGCCCGGCGCGGACGACAGTCAGATGACGCTGTTTTAGAGCGCGCTCCCAAGAAGCCAGGTCCGGTCTTCGGGAAGAACCTGCTCAATAGGAAGAGCTGTTGTTTTCAGGCGCGCTATGGGCGCCTCAGCCTTCCGTTCCGGCGCACGCCTTGTCGGCGGCCGGCACGATGCCTGTTCAGGCAGCGCGGGGCGAAGTGATTTTCGGCGCCGGCTTTTTATTCTTCGCGGTATGGAGAAGGGCGGCGACGATCGCGGCCGGGCCGATCGCACGGTAGTGGTTGGCGAGCGCCGGTTGCTTGGCGCGGCTCGATTCCTGCTTGGTTCGTGACATCGATCTCTTCCCTGGTAACATTTCCGTGTCTGCGTTTGCCGGCCGAATCTGACCGAATCGTGACCTATGGTGGACTAGCCGGCGAATGTTTCATGACTGTGCCGACATGTTTAATAAAATGTTTCAGCGGCTCCTGACCTATTATCCAGCGACGCTTTTGCCGGAAGTTGCGACTTGACGGCAACACCGGCCAAGGCGATAAAGCCGCCGATGAAAACGTTTTCCGCCATTTGTGGCATTTGCATTATTGGCTAGCTTCGCGCTGGTCCGGACGTTTTCGCCTCATCTTTCCCCAGAGTGGACAAACGCCCCGGCCAGCAGGCTGGAGCCGATTTGTGCCTTGGCACAGGTTAGGCTCCATCCAGAACTTAACGGACCGGAAGGGCACGCATGTCTGACGCATCGAAGGGTCTCAGCCTCTACAACACGCTAACGCGGACGAAGGACGTGTTCGTCCCGATCGACCCGTCGAATGTGCGCATTTATGTCTGCGGTCCGACCGTCTACGACTTTGCCCATATCGGCAATGCGCGTCCGGCGATCGTCTTCGACGTGCTGTTCCGTTTGCTGCGTCACCTCTACGGCGAGGCTGGTGTCACGTATGTGCGCAACATCACAGATGTCGACGACAAGATTAACGCCCGCGCGCTGCGCGATTTCGGCGCCGAGATCGCGTCGGGAAACCTGACGCTCAACGAGGCGATCCGCCGCGTCACCGAAAAGACCGCCGATCAGTACTACAAGGATGTCGCCGCGCTCGGCTGCTTGCCGCCGACGGTCGAGCCGCGCGCCACCGAGTTCGTCGCGCGGCGCGCCGACGGCAAGGTTGACATGATCACCCTCATCGAACGTTTGATCGAACGCGGCCACGCCTATGTCGCCGCCGGCGAAGTGCTGTTCGACACCGCCTCGATGCCGGATTATGGCGAGCTGTCGAAGCGCAATCTCGACGAACAGCAGGCCGGTGCGCGAATTGCCGTCGACGCTCACAAGAAGAACCCGGGCGATTTCGTGCTGTGGAAATTGTCGTCACCGGAAGAGCCCGGCTGGGACAGCCCATGGGGCAGGGGCCGGCCCGGTTGGCACATCGAATGCTCGGCCATGTCGGCCGCCTATCTCGGCGATGTCTTCGATATCCATGGCGGCGGCTTGGACCTGATCTTCCCCCACCATGAGAACGAGATCGCCCAGTCGCGTTGCGCCCACGGCACCGACGTCATGGCCAATGTCTGGATGCACAACGGCTTCCTGCAGGTCGAGGGCCAGAAAATGTCGAAGAGCCTCGGCAATTTCTACGCCATCGCCGAACTGCTGGAGACCGACACTTTCGGCGGCCGCAAATGGCCGGGCGAGGTGCTGCGGCTGGCGATGCTGATGACGCATTACCGCGAGCCGATCGACTTTTCCGTACGCAAGCTGGAAGAGGCCGAGAATACGCTGCGCAAATGGAAGCGCGCCGCCGATCTCGCCCCGTCGGCAGGGCAAGTTCCGGCGGAGGTTGTGGCGGCGCTGTCTGACGACCTCGCCACCTATGCCGCCTTCCAGCAGCTCACGCAGCTTGCCGGTGAGGCCGCGGAGGGCAACGAAGCGGCCGCATCGCTGAATGCATCGCTGTTGTTCCTCGGCTTCGATATAGGCGCGGCCAAGGTCGACGAGGTTGCGGTCGCCAAGGCGATCGCCAAGCGCTTGGAACTGATCGCAGCGAAAAACTGGGCCGAAGCCGATCGCATCCGCGATGAGCTTCTGGCGCAGGGCGTGCAGCTGAAAGACGGCAAGGATCCTATCACTGGCGAACGCGTGACGACGTGGGAGGTAAAGCGGTGAGGGTGGCGCGAGACACCGTTGTAAGATTGGCGAAGGCCGGAGCGACAGCCAATCTCCCCCCTTGCGGGGGAGATGTCCGGCAGGACAGAGGGGGGTGTGAAGGAACGCCAGCGTTCCTTCTTGCCCACTTTCATTTCGGTCACTTTCTGAGAACGCAATGGCTGCCGGTTGAGACGCTGGCGGGACAGCACTCCCCTCTGTCCTGCCGGACATCTCCCCCGCAAGGGGGGAGATCAGCCCTCGCCTCGGTTTTCGCTAATCGCCAGCGCGGAGTGGCCTGAGCATGGGTCACGACCTCGTTCCATCGCGTCAGCGCAAGAATGCAAAGTCCATGCGTCGCGTCATGACCGATGCCGAGCTGAAACTGTGGAATGAGTTGCGGGCTCACCGGCTGATGAGGATGAGCTTTCGCCGACAGGTACCGATTAGGCCCTACATTGTCGACTTCGCCTGTTCGGCCCACCACCTCGTAGTCGAGGTTGATGGCAGTCAGCATGCCGACGTAGAAGATGCAGAACGCGACAAGGCACGCAGCGCTCAATTGAGTGCCAGTGGCTGGACCATCCTGCGCTTCTGGAACGACGACGTCATCCGCGATATCGACAATGTCTGCCAGCACATCGTGATCGAGGCCGGCTTGGCCGGCGCCGACGTGCCGGCGCCAGCAAGGGAGGAGCTTGTTTCATGATCGACCATCTCGGCATCAATGTCGCCGATTTCGGCGCGTCGAAAGCCTTTTATGACCAGGCGATGGCACCGCTTGGCGCCTCGCTGATTTACATGGTGCCACTGGAATATACCGGCGGCGCCAAGGTCGGCGGTTATGGCCGCGACCGGCCGGTGTTCTGGCTGCAGGCCAGCGATGACAAGCCGAGGACCCATCAGCACGTCGCCTTCACCGCGCGCAGCCGCGCCGAGGTCGACGCCTTCCATGCCGCGGCGCTCGCCGCCGGCGGCAAGGACAATGGCGGGCCGGGGCTGCGCCCGCATTATCACCCGGACTATTACGGCGCCTTCGTCTTGGATCCCGACGGCAACAATGTCGAGGCCGTCTGCCATGCGCCCGAATGACTATGAAACGGAGTGAAACGCCATGAGCCTCGACAACCGGCCGATCTACACCGGCGGCTGCCAGTGCGGCGCGGTGCGCTTTCGCGTCGAGGGTGCGCTAGGTGACGCCTCGATCTGCCATTGCCGCATGTGCCAGAAGGCGTTCGGCTCATTTTACGCGCCCCTGGTCTCGGTGCGTGGCGCCAAACTCGACTGGACGCGCGGCGAACCGAAATATTTCGCCTCGTCCAGCCACGTCGATCGTGGCTTTTGCGGCAATTGCGGCACGCCGCTGACCTTTACCGCGCCCGACGGCGTCGGCCTTGCCATTGGCGCCTTCGACAATCCGGCCGAAATCGTGCCGCTGATCCAGTGGGGCACCGAGGCAAAACTGCCTTATGTCGACACCCTTCCGCAATTGCCGGGCGAGGACACGATGGCCGACATGTCGTCGGCGCCTTATCTTGCCGAGCTTGTCTCCTACCAGCATCCCGATCATGACACCGAACAATGGCCGCCAGAGGAAAAGTTATGACCGATGAAGTTCGAACCGGCGGCTGCCAGTGCGGCGCCGTCCGTTTCCGCATCAAGGGCAAGCTTGGCCGGGCGTCCATCTGCCATTGCCGCATGTGCCAGAAACAGTTCGGGTCGTTTTTCGGCGCCCTGGTGACAGTGCCCAAGGATGGCGTCGAATGGGTGCGCGAGGAGCCGACCTACTTCCAGTCGTCGGTCAACATCGATCGCGGCTTCTGTGCCCGCTGCGGTACACCGCTGACCTATCGCCAACCTGGCGCACTGGAGATCGCCATCGGCGCCTTCGACGACCGCTCCGATCTGGCGCCGCAGATCCAGGTCAACTACGCGGTCCGATTGCCTTGGGTGGAAACGATCTTTGACCAGCCCGTGCATCAGGATCCGGATTTCTACTCCCGCCAGGAGCAGATCATCTCCTTCCAGCATCCCGACCACGAAACCACGGACTGGCCCGCGAACGGCCTGAAGATATGAGCAATGAAATGAACAGTGAGCTTCGTACTCTTTATCCAGAGATCGAGGCGTTCGAGTCCGGCATGCTCGATGTCGGCGACGGCCATCATATCTACTGGGAGCGCTCCGGAACCAGGGGCGCCAAGCCGGCCGTTTTCCTGCATGGCGGTCCCGGCGGCGGCTTCTCGCCAAAACATCGGCAATTGTTCGACCCGAAGCTTTACGACGTCATCCTGTTCGACCAGCGCGGCTGCGGGAAATCGACACCCAACGCCTCGCTCGAGGCCAACACCACCTGGCACCTGGTTGCCGACATCGAGCGGCTGCGTGAGATGTGCGGCTTCGAAAAATGGCTGGTGTTCGGCGGCTCGTGGGGCTCGACGCTGGCGCTGGCCTATGCCGAGACGCATCCTAATCGCGTCAGCGAGCTTGTCGTGCGCGGCATCTACACGCTGACCCGCGCCGAACTCGAATGGTACTATCAGTTCGGCGTCTCCGAGATGTTCCCCGACAAATGGGAGCGTTTCCTGGCGCCAATTCCTGAAGCCGAGCGCGGCGACATGATGGCCGCTTACCGCAGGCGGTTGGTCGGCGCCGATGGCAAGGCGCAGCTGGAAGCCGCCCTTGCCTGGAGCCTGTGGGAAGGTGAGACGATCACGCTGCTACCGGAGCCGGAGACCAGCGACAAGTTCGGCGAGGACCACTTCGCCATCGCCTTTGCCCGCATCGAGAACCACTATTTCGTCCACGCCGGCTGGCTGGAGGAGGGGCAGCTTCTGCGCGATGCCCATAAGCTCGCGGATATTCCCGGCACAATCGTCCACGGCCGCTACGACATGCCGTGCCCGGCGCGCTATGCCTGGGCCCTGCACAAGGCCTGGCCGAAGGCGGATTTCCACCTCATCGAAGGCGCCGGCCATTCCTATTCGGAGCCGGGGATTCTGGATCGGCTGATACGCGCGACGGATGGGTTTGCGGGGAAATGACAGCGCGTGGCACCCCCCTCTGTCCTGCCGGACATCTCCCCCTCAAGGGGGGAGATTGGCTGTCATCGGCGCTTTCGCAAATCTCCGTCGCTGCAGGAAACGATCCGACGCTAAAGCTGCCGATCTTCCCCCTTGAGGGGGAGATGGCCGGCAGGCCAGAGGGGGGTGCTCGCGCGCCAACAGAACAATGACCAAGCAACGCCTCTATCTCTTCGACACAACCCTCCGCGATGGCCAGCAGACGCCGGGCATCGACTTTTCCGTCGAGGACAAGATCGCGATTGCCAAGCTGCTCGACGAGTTCGGCATGGACTATGTCGAAGGCGGCTATCCCGGCGCCAATCCGACCGACACTGCCTTCTTCCAGCAGAAGCGCACGGCGAAGGCAAAGTTCGTCGCCTTCGGCATGACCAAGCGGGCAGGCGTGTCGGCGTCCAACGACCCGGGCCTGGCAGCGCTCGTGCAGTCCAAGTCCGACGCCATCTGCTTCGTCGCCAAGAGCTGGGACTATCATGTCCGCGTCGCGCTCGGCTGCACCAATGAGGAAAACCTCGACTCCATCAAGGCTTCGGTCGAAGCAGCAATCGCCGCGGGCAAGGAAGCGATGGTCGATTGCGAGCATTTCTTCGACGGCTTCAAGGCCAATCCGGACTACGCACTGGCCTGCGCCAGGACTGCCTATGAAGCCGGCGCGCGCTGGGTGGTGTTGTGCGACACCAATGGCGGCACGCAGCCCTCGGAAGTGCGCGCCATCGTCGACAAGGTCATTGTTTCAGGCATTCCGGGCGACCATCTCGGCATCCATGCCCATGACGACACCGGCCAGGCGGTGGCCAATTCGCTCGCCGCCGTCGAGGCCGGCGTGCGCCAGATCCAAGGCACGCTGAACGGCATCGGCGAGCGCTGCGGCAACGCCAATCTGGTCTCGATCGTACCGACGCTGGCGCTGAAGCCGGCCTTCGCCGATCGGTTTGAAACCGGCATCTCGGCCGAGGCGCTGACCGGGATATCCCGGCTTTCCCGCGCCTTCGACGAATTGCTGAACCGTGCTCCGGAAGCGCAGGCGCCCTATGTTGGCGCCTCGGCCTTCGCCACCAAGGCCGGCATCCATGCCTCCGCACTGGCCAAGGAGCCGGCGACCTATGAACATGTGCCGCCCGAGGCGGTAGGCAACCGCCGCCGCGTTATGGTTTCGGACCAGGGCGGCAAGGCCAATTTCCTCGCCGAACTGAAGCGGCGCGGCATCGATGTGCCCAGAGACGACCATCGTCTCGATGCGCTGATCTCGGTGGTCAAGGAGCGCGAGGCCGAGGGCTACGCCTATGAGGGCGCCGATGCCTCCTTCGAGCTGTTGGCGCGCAAAATGCTGCACGGCCTGCCGGAGTTCTTCAACGTCACTTCGTTCCGCTGCATGGTCGAGCGCCGCTTCGATGCCAACGGCCAGTTGAAGACGGTCTCCGAAGCCATCGTCAAGGTGATGGTCGAGGGCGAGGAGAAGATGTCGGTGGCCGAAGGCCACGGCCCGGTCAACGCGCTCGACATCGCGTTGCGCAAGGACCTCGGCAAATTCCAGAGCGAGATCGCCGACATGGAGCTCGCCGATTTCAAGGTGCGTATCCTCAATGGCGGCACCGAGGCGATCACCCGCGTCCTGATCGAATCGCATGACGGCACCGGCGCACGCTGGTGGACGGTCGGCGTCTCGGAAAACATCATCGATGCGTCCTTCCAGGCGCTGATGGATTCGATCGTCTACAAGCTGATGAAGAACCGCGACATGGCGGGATTGGTGGCGGCGGAGTAAGCTTGCAGGACTTGGGTTCCTCGCCCCTCGAAGTGGGGCGAGGAACTGGCGGCGCCCCTTGAACCATCAGCGGAAGTCCATTGATCCATCATAATTTTGCGATGGTTTTGGATGGCCCACTGGGCCATAGCGTTTGCCATGGCCAGCGACACGATCCAGCCCGACGCCGACTCCAAAGCCCGCAGCGGCTTTCTCCTCGCGCTCGGCGCTTATCTGCTATGGGGCCTGTTGCCCTTCTACATGAAGGCGGTTGCGCATCTGCCGCTGATCGAGGTGATCGCCCACCGCATCGTCTGGTCGGTGCCGATTGCTGCTGCAGTGCTGGTCTGGGCCGGCCGCACAGCCGATTTCAAGGCGGCGATCCGCTCGCCGCGCAGCATCGCCATGGCGGCGCTGACGGCGACCCTGATCTCCGTCAACTGGGCCATCTATGTCTGGGCGATCTCGGTCGACCGCACCGTCGAGACCGCGCTCGGATACTACATCAACCCATTAGTTAGCATCGTCGTCGGCGCGTTGTTGCTCGGCGAGAAGCTCGACCGGCTGCAGATCGCGGCCGTGTTGCTGGCGGCGGTCGCAGTTGCCGTTCTGACCGTCGATGCCGGCAAATTGCCTTGGGTGTCGTTGGCGCTGGCGTTTTCCTTCGCTGCCTATGGGTTCTTCCGCAAGACGCTGCCGATCGGCCCGAGCCAGGGCTTTCTGCTCGAAGTGCTTTTGCTGTCGGTGCCGGCGCTTGCCTACATCGTCTTCCTGGTCGTCAACGGCCAGGACCATTTCATCTCCAGCAACGGCACCGATATGGCTTTGCTCATCGGCTGCGGCCCAGTCACCTCGGTGCCGCTGCTTCTGTTCGCCTTCGGCGCCAAGCTTCTGCGCCTCTCCACCATCGGCATCATGCAGTACATCGCACCGACCATGGTGTTCCTGATCGCCGTGCTGATTTTCGACGAGCCGTTCGGCACCACGCAAGCAATTGCCTTCGCGCTGATCTGGGCGGCATTGGCGATGTATTCCTGGTCGATGATTCGTGGCCGTGAAATCCGCCCGGTGGCGTTGGCCCCGAAGTAGGGAGCCTTTCGATGTACGTGCTGCATATCGCCAACAAGAACTATTCGTCATGGTCGCTGCGGCCATGGGTGCTGATGCGCACCCTCGACATTCCGTTCGAGGAGCAATTGACGCCGTTTCCGACCGGGCCCAGTTTCGATCTCTACCGGGCGTTCTCGCCCAGCGGGCGCGTGCCTTGCCTGGTGGATGACGGCTGGGCTGTCTGGGATTCGCTGGCTATTGCCGAGTATCTCGCCGAGCGCCACCATGGTGTGTGGCCTGCTGAGGCCAAGGCGCGAGCCTGGGCGCGCTCGGCCGCCGCCG
This sequence comes from Mesorhizobium sp. M1143, assembly GCF_040318435.1. Classification (NCBI taxonomy): domain Bacteria; kingdom Pseudomonadati; phylum Pseudomonadota; class Alphaproteobacteria; order Hyphomicrobiales; family Phyllobacteriaceae; genus Mesorhizobium; species Mesorhizobium sp. M1143. Next base: position 77,781 of record NZ_JAMYMJ010000024.1, read on the forward strand.
AAATGCATTCTGGTTTCACGGCCTTGCGCGGCGCATGCCCGATGAATTGCGGCTTGCGGGTGAAACCGTTGCCGATGTCGGACGCGCTGAAGCAGGATCTGTTCCGTTTGGGCGATCTCTGGAACGATGGCCTTGCCCTGTTCGGCGGGCCGTTCCTTGCCGGCGGCCATTTTACCGCCGTCGACGCCTTCTTTGCTCCGGTGGCGTTCCGTGTGCTATCCTATGGGCTGTCTTTCGAAGGGGCAGCTGCAGCCTATCCCCCGCAATTGCTTGGCCTGCCGGCCATGCAGGAATGGTATGCCGCGGGTCTCGCCGAGACCTGGCGGGAGCCGGACCATGAGGCGGAGGTCGCTGCCGCCGGCACCATCGTCGAGGATCTTCGCGCTACGGCGTGATGGGCATTCCAGGAAAAGCGCGTCGCGTTCCCTTGGGAATTGAGTGAAAACAAAGGGATCGAGGCGTTACGTCCGCCCGAGCCGCCTTACGAACATGTAGGTCGCCGCGGCGATCACGATCGAAACCGCCGAGACCACCCAGAAGCCCATCGGCGTATTGACCATGGGCAGGCCACCGACATTCATGCCGAACAGGCCTGATATGATGGTCATCGGCAACAGCACCGCCGTCATCACCGACAGCACATAGAGCAGCTGGTTGGACTGCATTGTCAGCTTGGCCATCAACTCGTCCTGCAGCAACCTTGCGCGTGCCTGCAACTGCTCGCCGTCGTGATAGAGCGTGTGTGCCCGGTGCGAGAGCCTTGTCGCCATGTCATTGATCCGATCGGGCAGCTCATTGCGATGCGAATGGTCGAGATGGCGAAAAAGGTTTGTGAGCGTCGCCATCTGCCGGTGGATGACCACCAGTTGACGGCGCGCCTCGACCAGCGGCTGCCGCTCGCCGTGCCAGGCATCGCGCACGATACGGTCCTCGATGCCGTCCAGCGTATCGCCAAGACCGTGGAGCTCGGCCGCCATGCCGTCGAGCGACTGGCCCATGACCGCTTCGACCAGGTCGGCGGGGGAGCGGAATTTGCGCGAGCCGCTCTCCACCGCCTTGCGGATGAGATCGACCGATTCCAGTGGCTGCTTGCGCGCGCCGATCAGCGTCTTGTCGTTGAGCGCAAAACGGAAATGGCCGAGCCCGCGCGCTTCCGCCGAATAGTCGTGGCGCAGATCCGGCAGGTCGCCATAAAGCCAGGCATCCTCGAGATCGATGTGGCAACCCTGGCTGGCGCCGAGGAAAGCTTCGCGCACCGGCCCGGGCAGAGCCTGCTCGGCGGCGATCTCATGACGGGCGCGCAGGTCGGACAGCTGGTAGCTGCGCCATGTCCATGCAACCTCGGCCGCGTCCTTGGTGCGCAGGCCCTCGGCGGTGAAATGGTAGATGAAGAACAGCCCGTGCTCGTCGGGCAGGTAAGGCGACAGGCCTTCCGCGTTGAGAGCAATGTTCACGGCTCGCCTCGCCAAGAAATTTCGACCAGGTTCAGATTTCGACTATGCCGACGCGCGGATGCCGACCCGTCCTTCGTAACACGAGGGAGGCGGGTTCCGTGTGACGGTTTCTTGACAGGCGATCACAGTTTGTCGAGCAGCGTTTAGAGTGTTTGCTGCTATCGCCGACGAATGGAGCTCACCCATCGCAACGGTCCGGTCAATCGCCATCTGCGTGACGCAAGCGCCGCATCGCGCTCCGCCACCAGGTCGTCTCGGATCCTGGCCAGCGCGCTACGCTCGGCTACGAGGCCGTCTTGGCCCAGGGCGAGCGCGTCACGCTCCGCCATGAAGCTGTCTCGGGCTTGGATGAGGTCCTGCTGGGCGTGAGCAAGCGCATCACGCTCCGCCATGAAGCTGTCTCGGGCTTGGATGAGGTCCTGCTGGGCGTGAGCGAGCGCGTCACGCTCCGCCATGAAGCTGTCTCGGTCTCGGATGAGGGCCTGTTGGGCGTCAGCGAGGGCGTCACGCTCGACGATGCCCTTTCCCAGTTCGCCGTGTAGCCGTTTAGCGGCCAGGTTCCCTGCGGCAACGGCCTTGCCAACCACATCGCAGCTCTCATCGAACGTCGCCCGCACCCTGTCGAGCTGGTCGCGCAAGTCCTGGCTGTCGCCTTCAGACGCCATACTGCGCAAAATGGCATAGGCACTGCGGACTAACGGCGTGGCATCCGGATGGTTTTGCAGATCAGCGACCGAGGCCCGCTGATGATGCAGATCCTTGTCCAGGAACTCGGCGATTGCGGCGTCGGCGTGATCGGACGTGACAGGCCAGACGATTCCGGTCTCCCTGGCCGCGCGGTCCATCTGATGTCGCCAGTCGCTCAACAGGTCTTCGTGGCGCAGGATACAGCGCGGCATGTGTCGCGAATGATGCTCCGCTTCGAGCACGTGCCTGAGCCACAGCATGAACGCTGTCGGCAGTGCCATTTGATCCCGTTCCTGCAGCGAACAGGCGACTTCGAGCGGGTTGCGAACAGGCAGAAATGCGATCGGGTCAATCCTGAGATCGGCCAGGATCGAGGCTATGAAGGGAAGGAACCGGCAGATCCGCGGATCCTTGACGAAAAACAGGGGGGCATCGCCGAACTCGCTGGCAATGATCGCCGTCATCATGGGCCGAAATCGCTCGGCTGCCGGCGACTGCAGCCACTGCCGATCTAGCGGCAGCCAATCTTGCCAGGAGGAGGCCGCCGCCGTGAGCAGGTGGTCGTCGGCGATGGTGAGTGGGGTACTTTCCCAATGTCCCTTGGGATTGTGGAGGCTCCCGGGCAGCAGATGTTTCGGCGGCGTGGCTCCATGCGCGGCGACGAGGGCGCCGAGCGCCGAGGTGCCGCTGCGGTGCATTCCGAGGACCAGGATCGCCGTCCTTGGTTCCGACGCGATCTCGCCCTTCGCGGCCGTCAATCGCTCGCGCGGATTCATCTCCCCTTTGTCTCGCTCTCCAAATTTCCGTTCCCGCCCAATGTTCTCCGATAACCAACTGCGAAGCGGGCTGCAAATGGAAATCGTCGCCAACGTGCTTACATTGCGCACAAGACGGAGCTCAAGAAAAGCTGGACAGATCGAAGTCAGCTGCCCCAACGCTACAGATCCTTGCCAAGCAGATGCAGTCGATCAGTGGCTTCGCATTGGACTTCTGCTTCTGGGCCAGGCTGGCCTTGTTGCTGTCGCCGATCCAGGTGTTGCCCAGTGTTTCGTAGCCGGCAGCCTTGAGCGCCAGCACGACGCGGCGCAGTTGGTGCGCCAGGCCGACGACACCAACCGGGCTCAATTCCTGGCCGCCTGCGCCAAGGCCGGCTTCGTCCTCACATCTTGTCAATTACAGACTGCACGCCTTCCGTCGGCGCATCGACCGACGACCCCGCCACCATGATGGCGGCGACGATGGCCTCGGGGTCTTCGACCACCAGCGGCTTGACCCGTTGCGCGGTGTGGATGAAGCCTTCGCTGGCCATATGGTCGAGCAGCGCCAGCATCGGATCCCAGAATCCTTGAACGTTGGCGAAGACGATCGGCTTGCGGTGATGGCCGAGCTGGCCCCAGGTCATGATCTCGACGATTTCCTCGACCGTGCCAATGCCGCCGGGCAGCGCCACAAAGGCGTCGGATTTCTCGAACATCTTGTGCTTGCGCTCGTGCATGTTGTCGGTGATCAGCAACTCGTCGAGCCGGTCAAGCGCGGTTTCGGTCGCCTCCTTGTTGATGAGGAAGCGCGGAATGATGCCCGTTACCTTGCCGCCGGCCTTGAGCGCGCCTTCGGCGACTGCGCCCATAATGCCTTTGGTGCCGCCGCCATAGACCAGCCGCAGGCCGGCTTTGGCGAGCGAGCGGCCAAGCAGGTGCCCGGCCTTGGCATAGATTTCATCGCGGCCCGGAGACGAGCCGCAATAGACGCAGACGGATCGAATCGTGTTCATTCGTGATTGGTGATTGGGTCTGAATGCGGGGTCAAGCCCCAAGGGCTGACAAGCCCGGGCTTTTTCTTGTCGGTGCCGGCAAAACACGCTAGACCGGCTTCAGGTGGCTAAGGGGTAGGGGAAATATGGCTGGTAATCCATTGAAGGCGTTTCTGTTCGCGGCGGGTGGGACCGTCGCGGTCGTCGGAACCGCCTATGTATCGGGCGCACTCGACCCGTATCTGAATCCCACGCCGCCTGCGGCGATTGCATCGCTGACGCCGCCGGCTGAAAAGCTGGCCGATCCGGGGACCGAGGGAAGGCTGCCGCCGGCGCCCGCCGCGCCCACCGATGCCAAGGCTCCCGCAGCACCCGCGCCTGCCGACGCAACGGCTCCCGCGACCGAAGCTGCGGCTCCGGCGGCACCTGCCGCGCCCGCTGCTGCCCCAACAACCCCAGCGCCGGCCGCGGCCGGCCCGGTTGCGCCGAGCTTCGACGTCGTGCGCGTCGAAAGCAACGGCTCGATCGTCGTTGCCGGCAATGCTGCGCCCAATTCGAAGATCGAGATCCTCAACGGCTCCTCGGTGCTTGGCTCGACTGTCGCCGGTCCGGACGGCGCCTTCGTCATCGTTCTCGACGATCCGCTGAAGCCCGGCGACTATACGATTGCGTTGCGCGCGACGGCCGGCGATGTGGTTACCCCTTCCGTGCAGACCGCCGTCGTTTCGGTTCCCAAGGACGCCGCCGGCCAGGTGCTGGCGATGGTCGAGGAACCCGGCAAGCCGGCCGAGCTGCTTAGCGTCCCGGCGCCTGAGACCAAGCCCGCGGCACCGGCCGCCGGCGATCAGGCCGCTGCCCCAGCCGCTGAGGCGCCTGCTACGGCTGCGCCTGCCGTGGCCGCTGAAACAGCACCTGCTGCTCCGGCTGTGGAAGCCGCAACTGCCCCTGCAGCGCCAGCAGTACCTGCAGCGCCGCCGGCGGCAGGCGTGGCTGCACCCAAGATCGTCGTCGAGGCGGTCGAGATCGACGGCAACAAGATCTTCGTCGCCGGTCTGGCTGACGCCGGCCGCAAGGTGCGCGCCTATGCCAACGATATCCTGCTTGGTGATGCGGTGACCTCGCCCGACGGTCATTTCCTGGTCGAGGCGACGCGCGACATCCCGGTCGGCAGCTACACCATCCATGTCGACGGTCTCGACGCCGACGGCGTGAAGGTCGTGGCCCGCGCCGCCGTGCCGTTCGAGCGCGAACCCGGCGAAGCGATCGCCGCCGTGGCGCCCGCGGAGGCCAAGCCCACCGAGACCAAGCCCGCCGAAGCAAAGCCTGCTGAGCCGGCCGCACCGGCTGCTGCCGAAGCACCGGCCGCTCCGAAGCCTGCGGCGCGAGCCACTATCGGGGCTGCCCCTGCGAAGCCCGGACGAGCTGCTGCCGCGTCCGCACCAGCCGCTCCGGCGGCTGAAG